>JAEDMI010000372.1 GCA_016303085.1 Acetatifactor sp. | reverse complement strand
ATAACTGATGAGGGCGTAAGTGGTGGAAAGGATCCGTCAAAACGTAACCTCGGGCCATTGCTGGACCTCGTAAAAAAAGGAGATATTATAATATCATCAGAGATTTCCCGACTTGGAAGGGACTTGTATATGGTTATGGATATACTTCACTTTTGTATGGAAAAGGGGTGTGTGATATATACAGTAAAGGATAATTTCATTTTGGGAGACGATATTCAGAGCAAGGTTTTGGCTTTTGCTTTTGGGCTTGCGGCTGAAATAGAAAGGCAGATGATACGCCAGCGAACAAAGGAAGGACTGAAGCTCCGAATGAAACTCGGAGTTCTCGTTGGCAGACCTCCGGGAACAATAACGGAGCCGCAATGTTCCGAAGATATAAAAAACAAAATGATCGAGCAGTATAAATGGGGTGTACCCATTAGACGCCTGGAGAAGAATTTTGGAATGGATAGAAATACCATTACCCGATACCTGCATAAATGGGGCGTCATCCATAGTAGATTTATCGAGAACTCAATTAGGCGCCGGAGGGAGGAGGCATTAACCCAGTACAAAGAAGGCGGATATAAACAAATTATTGATATTGACAGGGAAAAGCTCATCAACCTAATCAAGCTGGATTTGACAATTCCCCAGATAAAAGAGGCTTTCCCGGACAATACCTATGAAGAGATTTACGATACCATCCTTTGCGATGATGAGTTCAATACCCTTTATAGACAGCACGGTCAGAAAAAGGTTAAGAAACCAAAAAAATGAGAGATCAACTTTATGTACGGAGTATGTAAAATATGCGGATGCACAGACAATAATCCTTGCTCCAATCCTGTTCATGGAAATTGCTGGTGGGTTGATGCCACTCACACACTATGCAGCCATTGTGCTGACGAGACTATTGCGACAGATCCTCAAACTCAACACTGCATAAACTCAGAGGTCGAGTCTGTCCCTGATAATGCGCGGTGCTACACATGTTTAGACTTCCTGGTGGACGAGGATGGCGAATATTGTGACAGGACAGGGGAAGCGATCCCACTCGGAGGCTGGGCATGTGACAATTACTGGTTGAAAGAATAGGCTATTAAAACTTAGCATCATGTGTGAAAATTGCGCATATTTCATGGACGAAAGCCCCTTCTATGGTGGGCACCAGATTAGGTGTATAAAGACTGGCAACAAGCTGAGTCAGTATGCGGCATGCTTTGGTTGTAACGACTTCAAAAACAAGACGAGGCGTTTAAAAAAAATAACCAATAATAATCATGGCTACGAAAGTGAGAAAAGATAATTTAAAATATTTAATCCAAAATTTATGAATTTTAGAGATATAGTAAATAGTGGCAAAAAGTCTCAGAGGCAGGAAATGATTGCCTGCCTGGTTCTGGACGGCATGTCGATGAGTACGATCTATTCTTATTTATCAGGGGCCCGCACTCCACGGTTGGTATTCCAAAATAAAATATGCCAATATGTAAAAGATATCTACAATGTAACAAGTACGCCTGAAGAGCTTTTCCCTGAAGGCAACTAAATCCCCCCCCATGATTCCTCAAAGTGTAATTGATCGGATTGTTGACCTGGACATTGTGTCGGTCATCCGTGATGAAGGCATTGAGCTCAAGAAATCCGGTGCCACATATACGGCGTGCTGCCCGTTCCATAATGAGAAGACACCATCTTTCCATGTAAGCGCATCCAAGAATATTTTCAAATGCTTCGGATGCGGCAAGGGAGGTGGTGTCATCACCTTTATCATGGAGTTCAAAGGCATGCAGTTCATTGAAGCTGTCGAATATCTTGCAGACAAGCACCATATTGACTATGAAAAGAGGCAGCCTACTCCGGAAGAAATGGAGGCAAGGTTCCGGAAAGAACAATTATATAACATCAATAAGGTGGCCCTGGAGTATTTCTGCAGCCATATCAAGGTACCTGCAGCCGCGGACTATTGCAAGTCCAGAGACTGGGGCGCAGATCTGATTTCGGCCTTTTCCATCGGATATGCCCCCGGGAATAACCTTCT
>JAEDMI010000371.1 GCA_016303085.1 Acetatifactor sp. | reverse complement strand
CCGATTCGTCCACTTCGCCGATCACACCGGAAAGCATGAACTTCACTTTTCCTGAGCTCGTCCCCAGATAAGCTGCATCCGCACCGTATGTACCGCAGGTGTAGCCGGATGCTCCGGTCTCCACTTCCTTATAATCCGTTGTACTGGAGCCCTTTGTATTGAAGTTCACAATCTGAGCCTCGGCAGCTCTGGCATCATACCTGCTGGTCTTTATGATACCGGCTTCATCACTTATCTCATAAACATTGCCGTCCGCGTCCATTCCGGTGACATGTTCCAGCCTCTCACCATTTTCCGGGAAAGGTTCCACACTTTCCTCCTGTACAGGCGTTTCTGTCACTTCGCTTGAAGAATTCTCCTGACTTTCCGTCTCTTCGGCGGGTACATCTTCTCCCGTCTGATCTTCTTCTATGATTTCATTGTCTTCATTTTGAGCTGCTTCTTCATTTTGGACAAGTATCTCTTCTCCGGTTTCTGTGCTGTCTTCAGCCTTACTGGTATAACCACCCAGACTCGACGCGACTAACACACTGACAAGTATAGCCGATAAAAATCTTGATGCCTTTTTCCGAAACATAAGTAGTCCTCCTCCTATCGTATAAATCTGTTTCCATTGTATAACAGTTGGCATGGCTTGTCAAACCAACTTAAAAAGGATTATCCCCGATTATGTAATCAGTGATAACCCTATATGTGATCAATATAAATAGCATACAATTCTGCATTTTAGCTTCATAACAACTCTACTTTTATGGAACAACCCTTTGTATCACCGGTATGCGCTTCAATATTTTTACTATGATCAATGAAAGCCCATAAACCAGAATCACTCCTAATGTTCTCCATTTACCACCGGAAACATTGACATTGCATACACTGCACACAATATTGATTACAAAAATATGAGTCAGATACACACCAAAACTGCACCCTGCCATCTCTATTACGCCAGCTCTCAATCTGGAATTCTTCTCGATCCAGTTCCAGTCATGATATCGGAACCAGACGAAAACAGCCACTGCCAGCAACAACGCCGGCCAGTTTAAATAGCCCCAGAACAGCTTGTTCAGCTCTCCATTTTTAATCGAAAGGAAATAGGTGCCGCAATATCTTGCAAACGCTCCGCCAATTCCCAACAAATATATCAGGATTCTTTTGTTTTTTGACAAATCGGCTTTTGACAGCCAGAATCCTAAAAGAACATACAGTACATAACCGCCGGTCAACGGGAAAGACACAGATGTATTAAACGGTATTTTAAACACATTACACAAAAACGGTGCTATGGATATTGTCGCAATTCCGACAACAATCATATATTCCACATACCGATAAGAGTCCTGAATCAGGCAGGCCAATACCGGTATACACAAATATACTGCAAACAACGGTATAAAAAACCAATAGATATTCTCAATTTTACAATTAATAAACATCGATAACAATTCCCTGACAGAAAGACTTTTTATCGCTATCGCTCCAGTTAAACTTTTAAATATCAAGGCAAGAATACTCCAGGCAATAAAAGGGATCAGTGTTTTTTCTGCCCTTTTCTTCAAAAACACTTCTGTAGTATACTTTGAACGATATTCCATCAGCGTTGCACCAGATAGCATGAAAAAAACCGGTACCGCCCAATATGCTGCCACCTCTACAATCAAACTCTGCTTCCATGGTATTGTATTGCTAAAGGAATGTACGATTCCGTTACAATGCATGGCAACAACCCCAAAACTGGCAGTAATATTAAGTAGATCGAAATATATGACTCTTTTTTTCATTATATCATTCCTTTTCTGTGCAGTTTAATTATCCTTTCATACTCTCAATCAATCTTCTATACGCTTCCTCAAGCCCGATCTCCGGCTTCCACCCAAGAGACTGAAGTTTGTCGGAATTCAGCTTCATCTTCGTGTCCGCCGCATATCCGTACGTATTCGATTCCGGTATGTCGAAAACCTCTTTCATCTTACCTAAATATACTCTAATCTTTTTAAATATTTCACCTTGTGTGATAGTTTCACCTC
>JAEDMI010000370.1 GCA_016303085.1 Acetatifactor sp. | reverse complement strand
CGCGTAATCGAGGGAGGCATGGCGGGTCAGGGCGCGAAGCCGCACTCACGAGATGAAGCGCGAAGCGCGTAATCGAGGGAGGCATGGCGGACAGCATGCAAATAGGGGAATATTATGAGTGATTTGAACCGTGCCATAGATGATTTGATTGTGGCAATCCTGGAGAGCGAGGTATATCGTACCTATCGCACAGAACTGGATAAAGTGAAGCAGGTTCCGGGACTTAAGGAACAGATTGATGAATTCCGCAGGCGGAACTTTGAGTTACAATCCAGTGCGGACAACGACTTTGAAAAGCTGGACCGTATAGAAAAAGAATACGAAAGCTTTAGGGCGAACCCCCTTGTTGCGGATTTTCTGGCGGCAGAGCTTGATTTGTGCAGAATGATGCAGAGCATTGATATGCGTATTACGACAGAATTGAAATTTGAGTGATTTTACGGAAAGAAATGAGGAGTCATTATGAAATCGGGAAACGTGGTACTCGCCGTATTCGGCGCAATTTGTAGAGTGGTGGTGGCAATTCTGGCGATTTTTGTTATCTATCGCGGGGCAATGGCGTGCTATGACTATGGCTATCGCATTTTTACGGAGCCGGCTGTCTCCTCCGGCGACGGAAGAACCGTGACAGTGGCAGTTACGGAAAGTATGTCGCCTTCTGATATCGGAAAGCTTTTTGAGAGCAAGGGTCTGGTGCGTGATGCCAGATTGTTTACGTTGCAGTACTATCTGTCCGAGTTCAAGGCAGATGTGAAACCCGGAATCTTTGAACTGAGTACATCCATGACCGCGGAGGAGATGATGGAAGCGATGACGGTGACATCGGAAGAAGAAAGCGGATCAGGTACGAATGCAGGGGGCACGGGCACGTCCGGAGAAGGTACAGAGGGTGTCACGGAGTAGGAGAAGCAAATGATTATTGATGAGAGAATGGCTGCCTTTATCGATTCACTGGACAGAGGCAACACTCCGTTTCTTGATGAAATAGAAAAATATGCCATAGAGACACAGGTTCCCATTATACGCAAATCCATGCAGAGTCTGTTAAAGTTTCTGTTGGCGCTCGCAAAGCCGAGGAACATCCTGGAGGTCGGGACTGCCATCGGCTTTTCTGCGTTATTAATGAGTGAATATGGACCGGAGGACTGCCATATCACTACCATTGAAAAGTATGAGAAGAGAATCCCTATAGCAAAAGAAAATTTTAAGCGCGGCGGAGCAGAAAACCGCATTACTCTGTTGGAAGGGGATGCCACAGATATCTTAAAGGAACTGAGCGACACATATGATTTGATTTTCATGGATGCAGCAAAGGGACAGTATATCCACTTTATGCCGGATATCCTGAGACTGCTGGCACCGGGCGGGCTGCTTGTCAGTGACAATGTGCTCCAGGACGGGGATATCATTGAATCCCGGTTTGCGGTGACACGCCGAAACCGCACCATTCACGCCCGCATGAGAGATTATCTCTATGAACTTAAGCACCATCCCAATCTGGAAACCGTCATCCTCCCCGTGGGAGACGGAGTAACCCTGAGTGTAAAGAACAAGTAACAGCCGCGGGAAACCGCACATGTTTTCATCGAGGACTGTGCGAAACGCCGGTACTTAGGGAATGTTTTTTATTCCCTTATGTACCGTTGCGTTGAGCCCCAAGCGAGAGCGAGTCCGAGATGGAAATGTGTGTGGTAAGCCCGGCGGCGTCAATGGAGGAATATAAATGTTACGACAAAAACCCGAACTCCTGATTCCCGCCAGCAGCCTTGAGGTGCTGAAGACGGCGGTCATCTTTGGAGCAGATGCGGTATATATCGGCGGAGAAGCCTTCGGGCTTCGGGCCAAGGCAAAAAATTTTTCCATGGAGGAGATGGCGGAGGGTATTGCCTTTGCCCATGCCCATGGGGTAAAGGTCTACGTCACGGCTAATATTCTTGCACATAATTATGATCTTGAGGGTGCAAAAGCATATTTTACCGAGCTTAGGGATATGAAACCGGAACCCTGTGATGCCCTGATTATCTCGGACCCG
>JAEDMI010000369.1 GCA_016303085.1 Acetatifactor sp. | reverse complement strand
TTGGTTTTCCAGAGGTCCAGCAGGAACGCACACTCGCAGGCCATATGCCGGCACACGGTTTTTTGTTTCAGCACAAGCTGCGCGTGGTCAAAGGCGACAATCCAACCGGCATGGGCATAGTAGGCAGCGGCATGCTTAATACCCACGGGAAAATGATTCCCCACGGCTACGCTGTGATAATCTACGCTGTGTCCGTCAAAACAGGCGCGGAAGCTGATACGGTATGACTGGGTTTTGTCAAGGGGAACGGTCACCTGAAAGCCGATAAACCCACAGATTTCCTCACCGAGGGACAGTCTGGGTGCACCTCTGTCGATGATTTCGCCGGGGTAGAACTGACCGTTGACCTCGACTCCCACGCCCACGGAATGATAGGAAATCGGAAGAACGCAGAACTTACCCTCTAGCGTACAGCTGTCCTCTCCCAGTTTCAGGAAATCCAAAGTGACCGCGCAGTCCGAAAGACGGATGGTTGTATCCTTTCCGAATACCAGCGCAATGTCGTTCTGCTCCACCTTTCTCTGGGCCTGTCCATATTTCCTGCAAAGAACGGAGTGCTTGTGCTCCGTCTGCGTATGGCGCTGGGCCAAAATCAAGTCATCGTCAATATTGGCGTAACACTCTCTAAGCAGCCGCAGATATTCCTGCTGCTCCGCTTCGTCCAGCAAGTGATTCGGGAAACGACTCTGCCGTACTCTCCACTGCAGATCGTAGGCGAGGGTGTACTGAACAAATCGCGGGACCTGTCCCAGTTCACGCTTTGCCCTGTCGATCAGATAAAGAGGAAAGTGAGTAAGGTAATCCAGCCACCACTCTTTTTTTGCCGCAGACATTTGAATTGCCGATGCGGGTCCGGAAGTACGTCTTCTGTACAGGTATTTGCATCCGGTGACAACGCCCAGCTTTTCCTTTTGCCAGAGAATCGGCTGAAGGAAGGCGGCATCTTCCGCAAACAGCAACTTTGGGTTAAACTGAGCATGAAGCTGCCGAATAGAAGAAAGCCGGATAAAGGTGGAATTGACGGCTAACTGAATCGCTTCTGGCTCTTCCTTCAGATCAATCACGCGAGAGCCGTTTGCAAACTTGTAGTTGAGCATGTGGTCTCCCGTTGCCCCGTCGAAGAACACCATGGGAATTGACACCACATCCACTTCATTCGGATGGGCCTGTAGAAATTCGTATGCTTTTTTGCAGGCATTGCGGGAAAGCTTGTCATCAGAATCCATGAAATTCACATACTGTCCCTGGGCAAGCTCCAGCCCCCGGTTTCTGGCCGAGGATACGCCGCCATTTTCCTTGTGGATAACAAAAATATTGTCCGGATACCGGGCCGCGTACGCGTCACAGATGGCTCCACTGTTATCCGGGGAACCATCATCCACCAGGATCAGCTGAATCCTGTTGATACCGATGCTCTGGGCGATTACACTTTCAATGGCCTCTTTCAGATACAATTCCACATTGTATACCGCCATAATCAGCGAAAAAATATACGGATAGTCCCGATTCATTTACAACACCTCTGCGAATGCTTTTTTCTCGTTCTGCGCCCCAACACGGCTTTCCGCATTTTCAAAAGGGGCGTATACAGTCCCAGTCTCAGCAGCATGAATTTCAACTTCCACTTATTTGGTGTTTCCGAATCATGCATGAGTTCTCCAATGTGATGCCGGAGATATTCTAAGCAAAACCTGTATTCCTTTTGATAGGGTAAATAGCGCGTATCATTGGCACGCGCCCAGCAAAAACGAACTACCTGTACAGCCACCCCCGTGGTTGCGGCTGTTTGATACTTGGGGTACAGCATTTCCTTCCGGCGAATCGCCGCATTCACGCAGAAAAAGCTCTGCTCCGGCGTACTGGAATGGACAAGGCTGTCCTCCCGCTGCCAGTAGAAATACAAAAACCGCGGGATATAGAAAAAGGTCTCCGCAGTTTCCAGAATGGAAAAAATACAGCTGTAATCTTCCAGAATTACTTCCGTACCGAATCGAATACCACGATAGCAAGATGCCTTGATAACCTTATTCCACAAGTTGCTAAGCATTCGGATATCCCGGGCTAT
>JAEDMI010000063.1 GCA_016303085.1 Acetatifactor sp. | reverse complement strand
ACGCAAAAGTCCCCAAAACACGGCAAATCACGGCATTTTAGGAGGTAAAAAATGATAACGAGAGTGCTTTTTGTATGCCACGGCAACATCTGCCGTTCCCCCATGGCAGAATTTGTTTTAAAGGATATGGTATCCGGGGCCGGTCTTGCGGACCGGTTCTATATTGCCTCTGCGGCCACCAGTACGGAGGAAATCTGGAACGGTGTGGGCAATCCGGTCTATCCGCCGGCAAGGGAGGAGCTTGCCCGGCATGGCATCGGATGTGAGGGAAAACGGGCGGTGCAGCTGACGAGGGACGATTACGATAAGTATGATTATTTAATCGGTATGGACAGTGCCAACATCCGCAATATGCACCGCATGCTGGGCGGTGACCCGGAGGGTAAGGTGTACAAACTCCTTTCCTTTGCGGGGGTGGAGAGGGATATTTCAGACCCCTGGTACACCGGGAACTTTGACGAGACTTACAGGGATGTTAGCCTTGGCTGTAATGCTTTTTTGGAGTATTTGCGGGAAAAGGCGTTATTGTAATGTGACGGATAATATGATACCATGGGATAAAAGGACTGATGTCCGGGGGACGAATGTTCCCGCTAAATGGGGGATGTCACATGAAGTTTTTGTTAACGGCATTGTGCTGTATGGTGGTATTGCTTTCCGTGTGGATAAAGAGGGCTAGAAAGAGCGAGGGAGAACTGAAAAAACCTATCGTTCATCTCCTTTGGCTGGCTATTTTTACGGTAATTGCCCAGGGAGTCTTTTTTATTTGCGACAGCAATATCACGGCAACTGTTGCAATTGGTTTCTATTATGCCGGTATTGACTGGCTTCTGATAGTGATGCTTTCTTATGTGGAGGCATACACAAGGATTTTTCGGGGAAGCAGAGCCGCAAAAACCGTTGTGTATGGGTTGGCAGTGCTGGACAGCCTGAATTTCATTTTAAATATATTTATCGGTCATATATTTGTGGTGAGTCAGCATGTCTACAAGGATGGCTACGCGGGATGGAGTGTGAGCCGTGCTACTCCATCCTTTACATTTCATTTGGTTTTTACCTACACTCTTGTGGCATTCTGCGCTATGGCGCTGGCTGTAAAGGCGGTGAAAACACCGGCCTTTTATCGGAGGAAGTACCTGATTGTCCTCATACTTTTCCTGACTGTGGTTCTGCTGAACGGCATCTGTAAGCTGGCAAAATCACCCTATGATATTTCTGTGTTCCTGTACTGTATGTTGGGTATACAGATAAGCCATTATTCGCTCTTTTACAAGCCCAAGGGGCTGATAGACAGTACGCTTGCGTTGGTGGTGGCGGACATCAATGACGCGGTGTTCTGTTTTGATCTGTGGGGAAAATGTGTATATACAAACAAGATGGTGGAGGAATATTTCGGCCGGGATACCAGAGTTGACATTGTGAACTCTGTGTTTGAGGAAAAAATCAGGGAATACAGCCGGGGCGAGCAGGAGTCCATACAGTACAAGGTACAGCTGGAGACAGATGGCAAACTGAGATTTTTTAATGTATCGTATCACAAGCTTATCGATAAAAAACAATGCTACATAGGTTGCTTTTTTACTTTGCGCGACCGCACGGAGGAAATCGAAAAGTTCAAGGAGGAGCATCACCGGGTCACCCACGATAAACTGACAGGCTTGTTTAACAGGGAATACTTCTTTGATGCGGTGGAAAAGCTGATGGCTGTAAACCCGGATGTGAAGTATACGATGGTTTGCTCCAATATCAAGGGCTTTAAGCTTTACAATGAATTGTTTGGCGAGAAAATGGGCGATGAAGTTCTGAAGATGGAGGCGGAGCTGCTGGAGCGGGATGCTGTGGAAGGTACGGTATACGGAAGAATCTCGGGTGATGAATTTGCAATACTTGTGCCCACTAAACTTTTCCGGGCCGAGAAATTCATCAAAAATATCAATCAGATGAAGGAACATTTCAACAACAGTCAGTATCAGATGCACATTTATGTGGGTGTATATGAAATTGACGACAGGGCTGAGTCGGTATCCGTTATGTGTGATAAGGCAAAGCTGGCGATAGAATCTCACAGAGGAGATTATAATGCCGTTGTGACCTACTACGACAAAAAGCTTTTGGAGAAATCCCTGTATGAGCGGAAAATTGTGGGAGAGTTTGACAGAGCGCTGGAGCAGGGAGAGTTCTGCATGTTCCTTCAGCCTCAGATTGCCTCGGACGGCAGACTGTTGGGGGCGGAAGCTCTTGTGCGGTGGCAGCATCCCGAGAGAGGGTTGGTGTTCCCGGGAGATTTTATCGGTGTATTCGAGAAGACGGGATTGATTTACCGCCTGGACAGGTACATGTGGGAGCTGGCGGCGGACAAGCTTCGGGAATGGAAGGAACAGGGCAGGGAAGATTTGTATATATCCGTGAATATTTCAGCTAAGGATTTTTATTATATAGATCTCTACAGTGAACTGACCAATCTGACGGAGAAGTATGGAATCGCTCCGAAAAACCTGAAACTGGAAATTACCGAGACGGTGCTGATGACGGAGATGCAGAATCAGACAGAGTTGTTGGAGCGGCTGCGCAGATACGGGTTCCAAATCGAAATAGATGATTTCGGAAGCGGTTATTCTTCGTTGAATATGTTGAAAAATATTGATGTGGACGTGGTGAAAATCGACATGGGCTTCCTGGATAAAACAGAGCGGGTGGAACGCGGCACGTCTATCCTGAACAGCATCATTCTGTTGATTAAGAATTTGGGCATGGGAGTCATTACGGAGGGTGTTGAAACCAAGGAGCAGGTGGACAGCCTGATGGGAATGGGATGTCATATGTTTCAGGGATATTACTTTGACAAGCCGATGCCCATTGAGGTGTTTGAAGAAAAATACAGATAAATAAAGAGAAATGAAACAGTTAGAGCGGACCGGTCGGCCCGCTCTTTTTGCGTTGTGTTCTATTTCTGCTCGGCAGCCTTTGAGTCATCATAGTATGCTTTGACCCGGATAGACTGGCTGTAGTCACCGAAGGATTCTCCGAAGAGCGTCAGTCCGCCGCAGTTTGCGGTATCCTTCGGCACGGAGAATGTAAACTCGATGGTACTGTTGTGGTCAATGTGCAGATCCTGAATCGTTGTCTTCGAGATACGGTAGGTCCCGTCGATAAATGTTCCGTCCGAATTGATAATCAGAGACTTTAGCAGTCCGTACTGATTCAGCAGTTCCGGCCACCAGTAAGGGGAGAGAATTCCTCTCCTGGAACCGTAGTCACCGGGGCTTATCCATTTGCCCAGGGGAATATTGTTTATGGAAAAGTGGATATCGCTGGGGTAATCCTCGTTAAATTCAGGGCATTCCGATGAAATCTCAAAGGAGATATGCAGCTCCTGCAGTGTCTGCCCCGGGTTCAGTCTGTTGGGCAGGCTGTAGGTCAGGCTGCCGTAGCCGATCCAGACGATGTCGGCGTGAAAACGTTCGGGGTAGGAGAAGACTCTTGGGTTGTCAAGCTCACCGATGATATTGGTGGGTGTTGCAAGACCGCAGGTGGGGTGGACATCACAGGCGATGAAATGGCCAACCGCAATGTCGTCCGTATAGCAGTGCCTGGACTTTGCCTGGGGAGCCATGTCCACCAGAAGGCGGGAGTATACGGGGCGCACAATCTTCATGACCCCTCTCTTGCCGGACGTGGTATGTATGGCGACAAGCCCGGCACTCTCCAGCTTGCTGACATGCAGGGAAATGGCGCTGTTGGTAAGTCCCAGGGCTTCCGCCAGGTCATTCATGCTCAATTGGTCGTTATTGTAAATTAATTCCATGATGCGGAGCCTCATGGGAGTGCTCAGCGCCTTAAAAATTTCTTCCGCTTCCGCCAGTGAATGTAAATATAACATTGCCTTCCTCCGTCCGATATACAGCTATTAATGCTGATTATAATCAGATGAAAAAGTTAAGTCAAGACATAAATAGTCTAAATAATGCCAAAATTTTTAAATGTATCAAAAAAACGCGAAAAAATTGTGCATAATATACAAAATCAGGAACTAAAATTTGGATGCCGGAAAGCAAAATGTAGGTTGAATGTTAATAATGGATGTGGTAATTTAAGAGTGAAGTTAAGCGAAAGCAATAATATTTAAGTAAACACTCAAGAGAAAGCGAAATAAGCTGTTTTATAAGCTATAAATTGAGTAAAAACTTAAAATCAGACTTAAACATATAGACAAAATGCTTGACGGAAAGAAGAATAGCCGAAAAAATTCGTCAAACTGTACATATTTGGCAGATTGAGAAAGTTGGTTTACTTTTCAAGAATCGGATGAAACAGAGCAAGGAGGTTCCGCATGATACGGAAAGGGCATGGCAGAATTGCAGCATTATTTTTGGCGACAGTGATGACCGCAGGCTTCGCAGCGGACAGAAGCATAGGTATCGTGCTGGCGGCAGAGGGAGAGCGGGAATCCGGCGCTTCTGTGGCGGAGTCCTTCAGCATTGAGCGGCTGACTTCCAATTATACAAAGGTCAGTGCGGGTTATACTGCCTCCGATTACCGGGGAGAGGCGAAGGTATTCCCCATGGAGGAAGCGGTTGCAGCCTCAGACAAGGGATTGCTGACTGATGATAATTATGGGTATGACGGCAAAACCGCAGATATACGGCACGGTATGAGCCTGAAGATGGCTGTTGAGGTGCCGGAGACGGCATTGTATTGGATTGGTTTTGACTATCTTTCTTATGATGAATCCATTCTTCCCATTGAGTTTTCGCTGAAGGTGGACGGTGACTATCCCTTTTACGAGGCGAGAAACCTGAACTTTGAGACCAATTGGGTACAGGATGGCAGTATGTCGAAGGACAGATACGGAAATGAAATTGTATCCATGCCCGACAAGCTGATTCAATGGGAGACCAAGGCTTTGAGCGACAGCAGCTATCGTTATGCGCAGCCGTTAAAGGTGCAGCTGGAAAAGGGAACCCATGAACTGGAGATTATGGTCAGCGAGGGAAGCTTCCTTCTGGGAAATGTAACTCTTTCCGCACCGGAGACTGTGGCTGAGTATACAGGGTCAAGCCCTGCTCCGGGAAGTGAGCTGATTACTATACAGGGTGAGAACTTTTATCTCCGAAACGATTCATCGATTCACGCTATCGGAGAATATGACTCGGCACTGTATCCGCTATCTGCTACCGAAACAGTGCTGAATACAGTGGACAGCGACTCCTTCAAGACGGCGGGACAGAGCATTACCTGGCAGTTTGAAGCGCCGTCCGACGGATATTATTATCTGGCGATGAATTACAGACAGTCCGAGAAGAACGATTTCCCTGTATTCGTGGACTGGAGAATAGACGGAGAAATTCCGAATACGGCTTTTCAGAGTTACCGGGTGGAGTATTCCACAAAGTATACCACAAGAACCTTTCAGGATGAGGAGGGTAACAACCTTAGCGTTTATCTGACAAAGGGGTCTCACACCATTTCCGCCACCATCAGCGCGGAAAACCTGTGTTATGTGCTGGAGAAGGTAGATGAAATCATGAACGGCATCAACGACCTTTCCCTTGAGGTTACCAAAGTGGCCGGCACCAACAAGGACAAATACAGAGATTTAAAGCTGACAAGATACATACCGGATGTGCAGGAGAGATTGTACGGATGGGTGGATGAACTGAATGAGCTTGCCGAGTACGCAACACAGTTTGTGGATGAAAAGGATGCGGAGGATGTGGCGGCCTTCGGCTATCTGCTGATAGCGGCAAAACAGTTAAAAACTCTGGGGGATGAGCCAAACGAACTGATTTACCGTGTGGATGAGCTTTCCACCAGCGTAAACTCCATCAATACACAGATTGCAAATTTTGTAGACCTGATTAACGACAACAACCTGTCTATCGACAGAATATACCTTTATCAGGAGGATGCCAAGCTGCCGAAGAAGCTGAATGTATTCCGGAGCGCATGGCTTTCGATTAAGCGATTTGCCAATTCCTTTTTCGGAACCTCGTACTCAGCAAGCAACACGGACGCGTCCCATCTGCAGGTGTGGGTGAACAGACCCAGACAGTATGTGGAAATCATGCAGAAGATGATTGACGAACAGTTTACGGCGGAGACGGGTATCGAGGTTGATTTGTCCATCATGACGGACCCTCAGAAGCTGGTGCTTGCCAATGCCTCCGGCGACACACCGGATATTGCCACCGGAATCAACTACTCCATTCCTTTTGAACTGGGTATCCGGGGCGCACTGGTGGATCTGACAAAGTTTGATAATTATAAGGAAGTGTTCGGCAGATACAGTGAAGGTATTCTGGTTTCTTCGGTGATTGACGACGGACTGTATTCCCTGCCGGAGACCATGAATTTCTACGTGATGTTCTACCGCTCGGATATTCTGGAGAAGCTGGGGCTGGAGCCCCCGGAGACCATGGATGACCTGATAGCCATGCTGCCGGATTTGCAGATGAGAGGACTGAATGTATTTTATCCCACGGCACAAATGCTGGTGATGCGTAATTTCCATGGGACAACACCGCTGCTGTTCCAGTACGGCGGAAGTCTTTACGGCGAGACGGCCCAGGAAATCGAGCTGAACAGTGAAGCGTCGGTGGAAGGTCTCACGGCACTGACAGAACTTTTTACCCTGTATGATTTGCCGGTGGATATTCCTAATTTCTACCAGCATTTCCGAAACGGAGACCTGCCTATCGGAATGGCGGATTTTAACTCCTACAACCTGATATTGAATGCAGCTCCCGAGATTGCAAATTCCTGGGATATTGCACTGATTCCGGGCATCGTGGACGAGGAGACGGGAGAAATCAACCGTTATATGTCCGGCGGTGCGGAGAGCACGGTAATGTTTGCCTCCGATGAGGAGAGAGAGCAGCAGGCATGGCGGTTTATGGACTGGTGGTCAAGCACGGAGGTGCAGGCGGAGTTCGGACAGATGCTTCAGATTATGTACGGTGACGAATACATCTGGCCTACCGCCAATCTGGAAGCCTTCGCAGAGCTGCCTTATCCTACCAACCACAAGGATGTTATCATGGAGCAGGCTGAAAATATTCTGGAAGCGCCCAGACTTCTGGGAAGTTACATGATGGAGAGAGAACTGAGCAACTCCTTCAACGATATTGTGGTAAACGGCGAAACCCTGCGGGCCCGGATTGATGAGGCGGTGAAGACGGTTGACCGGGAGACCGGACGGAAGCTGGAGGAATTCGGTTACATAGACAGTGAGGGAAATATCATCGCGGAGTATTGGGTGCCTTCCGTGGATGCCCTGCACAAAATCTTCGAGACGAAGTAAACGTGAAGGGAATGGAGGATTAAGCAATGAAAAAGTCAACCAAGATAAGCAAAAGGGAACGTTCCAACAGGGCGGGCTATCTGTTTCTGCTTCCCTATGCCCTTTTGTTTACCGTTTTCATATTGACTCCGGTATGTCTGGCGGTAGTTCTTTCCTTTACGAACTTTAACGTCATTCAGTTTCCGAAACCCGTAGGATTTTTAAATTACATCAATCTGATTACCGCAGACGAGGTGTTCATGCAGTATGTCCTGCCCAACACGGTAAAGTACGCGCTGATTGTGGGTGTGGGAGGCTATGTGTTGTCCTTCCTGCTTGCGTGGGCGCTGGCAAATCTTCCCAGCAAAATCAGGACAATATTTGCACTGATTCTGTATTCCCCCAGCATGACCACCGGTGTTGCCATGACGGTACTCTGGAAGATTATGTTCACCGGAGACCAGACCGGCTACATCAACAGTTGGCTCATGGATTTAGGTATAATCAATGAACCTATTATCTGGCTGGTAAACTCCGATTATCTATTGCCCATCGTTATCCTCATCGGTCTCTGGAGCAGCATGGGCGTCGGCTTCCTGGCTATCCTTGCCGGAATCCTGAACACGGATGAGAGCCTTTACGAGGCGGCGGCAATCGACGGCGTAAAAAACAGGTTCCAGGAGATGATTTATGTCACAATTCCCAGCATGAAGCCACAGATGCTGTTTGCGGCGGTTATGCAGATTGTGGGAGCTTTCCAGAACGGACAGATTGCTTCCATGCTGGCCGGCAACCCTACCCCGGGATATGCGGCACAGCTTATTGTAAACCACATTGAGGATTATGGTTTTATCCGTTATGAGATGGGTTATGCGGCAGCTGTCTCTGTTTCGCTGTTGCTGATTGTACAAATATTCTCAAAGCTGGCAAACAGGTTGTTCGGAGAGAAGGATTAGGAGGAAGAAGATGGCTTACAAAGGGAACAGAATTAACCCCAAGAAATTTGAAAAAGGTCAGATTAAGATTTTATTGATGGTGCTTCCTCTGGTTATCCTGACGGGACTGCCCATTGTGTTCATCATATTCCACGCTTTTAAGCCGATGGAAGAGTTGTTCGCATTTCCGCCTAAGTTCATCACCCTGCATCCGACGCTGGATAATTTCAGAAAGCTGTTCAAGGCATCGAGAACTGCCGGCATACCTCTTTCCAAGTATGTGTTCAACAGCCTGCTGATTACCGGCTCCGTGGTGTTCTCCTCCCTGGTATTCACCACGGCAGCGGCGTACGCGCTGTCAAAGCTGAAGTTTAAGGGAAGAGAGGCTCTGATGAACATCAACCAGCTGGCTCTGATGTTCGTACCCGTGGCTGTGATGATTCCCAGATATCTGGTGGTTAACGTGCTGCATATGACCAACACCTACTGGGCACAGATATTGCCGCTGATTCCTCTTCCGGTGGCATTGTTCCTGGTAAAGCAGTTTGTGGACCAGGTGCCGGACTCCCTGATAGAGGCGGCGTACATGGACGGGGCGAAGGAGCTTCAGATCTATACCAAGGTTATCCTGCCGCTGATTAAGCCCGCCATTGCCACTGCGGCAATCCTGGTGTTCCAGCAGGTGTGGACCAACCTGGAGGCATCCAATTACTATGTAAACGACGAAGGGCTGAAATCCCTTGCCTTCTATATGAATACACTTACCAGCACAAGCACTACCAACACCGTGGCAGGACAGGGTGTTGCGGCTGCGGCATCGCTGATTATGTTTGTGCCTAACCTGGTGCTGTTCTGTATCCTGCAGAAGAACGTCATGAACACCATGGCACACTCCGGTATCAAGTAAATGGGAAAGGTGATTAGAGTGATGAAAAAAGCATGGAAAAAACTTTTGTTATCATTGACGGCACTCCTGTTGCTTGTGGGGGTGGCGGCGGACAGCCTGAAGGTGCGTGCGGATTCCCCTTACAGAACCTACACCATTGACGGCTACGGCTATGTGACGGAGACCCAGACGGCGTACCTGCCCTTTGAGACCATCACGAAAATCGGGGATGAGGCTCTGGTGGGTCCTACGGATTTTACCCTGACAGACGAGGGCAGTATGTACATTCTGGACAGCGGAAATTGCAGAGTTGTAGTTTCGGACATGGAAGGAAATCTGATAGATACCTTCGGTGAGGGTATTCTGGTGAATCCCAGAGGCATGTATGTCACAAAGGACTTGACCTGTTATGTGGCGGACAGGGATGCAAGAAGCATTTTCGTGTTCGACAGGGACGGCGAGCTGATACAGACCTACGGCAAGCCGGATCACCCGCTCTACGGCAGTACACAGGATTTCCTGCCTTTAAAGATTGTGGTGAATGAGTCGGGCACCATGTACATTATTTGTGAATCCAACAACAACGGTATCGTGCAGATCAGTCCGGTGGAGGGCGGAACCTTCCTGGGCTACTTCGGTACGAACAACACCAGTGCATCCCTGTGGCGAATCATCTGGAGAGCCATTCAGACGGATGCCCAGAGGGCTAAGTCACAGGGAAACCTCCCTTCCACACCGGACAATATGGCTATCGACGAGAAGGGCCTGATTTATACGGTGACAAGGGGAGAAAAGTACGATACCTTAAAGCGCCTGAACATTGCCGGTGTCAACATGATAGAGTGTGATGCCTATGAGGATGTGCCGGCAGCAGTTGCGGTGGGAAATCACGACAATGTTTTCGTGGCATCCACCAACGGCTACATATATGAATACAACAACGAGGGTGACCTGTTGTTCGTGTTCGGCGGAAGCGACGACGGACAGCAGAGAATCGGTCTTTCCACCAAGGTGGAGGCAATCCAGATCGGAGCGGACGACAAGATTTATGTTCTGGACTCCGACAAGGCCCAGATTCAGATATTTGAGCCCACGGAGTTTACGAATTACCTGCATGAAGCCCTGTATCTGTTCTCCAAGGGCAGATATACGGAAAGCAAGGTGCCTCTGGAAGAGGTGCTGAGGATGAACAACCTGTTTGATTATGCCAACATGGCTATGGGAAAGGCATTGCTGCAGGAGGAAAATTACGAGGAAGCTATCCGCTATGCAAAGCTTGCCAAGGATTACGACGGTTACTCCGATGCGTTCTGGGAAATCAGAAACGAATGGCTGAAGCGGAATCTGGTGACGGTTGTCTTTATCATTGTTGGGCTGTGGCTGGCAAAAAAACTGATTACCCTGGCAGATAAAAAGTGGAACATTCTGAAAGGACCGAGGGCGGTTCTGGAGAAGCTCGGCAGCCGGAAGCTCATCAGGGAACTCCGGTACATGTTCTTCTTTATCAGACATCCCATCGATGGCTGTTACGGTATAAAACGGCAGAACAAGGTATCCCTTGCAAGCGCAAATGTGATGCTGATAATCGGAATCCTGTTCTTTATCATCAATAAGTACTTCTGCGGATTCCTGTTTAAGACCGTGAGAGAGGGCTACTACGATATCTTCTCCGATGTGGGACTTCTGTTGGTGGGACTGCTTTTGATTACAGGCTGTAACTATCTGATGTGTACCATCAATGAAGGGGAAGGAAAATTGAAAGATATTTACTGCTCCTTTATCTACAGCCTGACACCTTATCTGGTGTTTATGCCTGTTGTTTTTGCAATCTCTCATGCAGTGACCTTCAATGAGTCCTTCTTTGTGGAGTTTGCGCAGCTCTTTATGTATGCGTGGATCGCGGTTCTGTTGTTTATCTCTATCCGTGAGATTAACAATTACACCATAAAGGAGACAGTGAAGATTATCTTCCTGACAATATTTACCATCCTGATTGCGCTGCTTTTGGCATTTATCATCTATGTGCTGTGGGCGCAGGTATTTGACTTCATACAGTCGTTATGCGGAGAGGTGGTGTACAAGATTGGCAACTAAAATAAAAGTGAAAAAATTGCTTGCGGCTTTGCTTGCTGCGGTGCTGCTTGTACCGGTACTCGGATGGGTTTCCGCGGAGCCGCTGAAGGCTGAGGCTGCTGTCAAAGCGGAACTGAATGACCACAGACTGATTGCTGAAAACGGGAATTATGCGCTCTATCTGAATGAGGATTACCTGTCGGTCATCGTGTTGGATAAGGCCACAGGCGCATACATGGAATCGGCGGTCAGCTACGACGACGGCAGGAACAATGAAATCTGGATGGGAGCCATGAGGTCGGCTCTGGTGCTGAACCTGATTTACTCCAGCGTGGACACTCAGCAGGCGGACCTGATTAATGATGATGTGACGAAGGACATCACTTACACGGAGAACGGATTTTCCGCTAAAGTTTACTGGAAGAAATACAAGCTGGGTATGACTTTGGAGGTGACACTGAACGAGGACGGCATCACCGCAAGAATTCCCGATGAATCCATTGTGGAGGACAGCAGTGATTATTATATCGGTTCCATAGCCATGTACCCCTATCTGGGTCACACCTATCTGGATTCCAAGGAAGGCTACATGTTCATTCCCGACGGAAACGGAGCCCTGATTTATCTGGACGACAAGGAGGGACGCTTCAACAGCGGCTATACGGGAGTCATCTACGGTACAGATACAGGTTTCGTAGATTCCGAGGTGGTAAGG
>JAEDMI010000062.1 GCA_016303085.1 Acetatifactor sp. | reverse complement strand
GACTGGCGTTACATATGCCGATAATGCTTTCCGATATACCCAACCATGACGGTCTGGGCAGTCTGTATTTTGACCAGAATATGATTACCTCCGGCAGATGGTTTTTGATGATTGCCTGTGGATTTTCCTCCTTCTACAGCATCCCGTGGGTCATCTGCCTGCTGGGGCTTTTCTTCCTGGGAATGGCGGCGGCTGCGCTGACGGAGTTGCTGGAACTGAATAAAAGCTGGGCTGTTGTGGCAGTAAGCGGTCTGCTGGCGACCTTTCCTGCGCTGGCATCCACCTTTGCCTATGTATTCACCATGGACGGTTACATGCTTGCACTGCTCCTGGCTGTACTGGCAGTACTTTTTACAAAAAAGAGAAGGCTTGGTTTCCTCCCGGGTGCGGTATGCCTTGCTTTCAGTCTGGGAACTTATCAGGCTTATCTCTCCTTTGCCATGATTTTATCGGTCTTTGCAATATTGATGCTGGTCATGGAGCAGGGAGAAATCAAGGCAAAGATGCGGAAAGCGCTGTGCTATCTGTACATGGGAATTTTGGGAGTGGCACTTTACTACATGATTCTTCAGATTCTGTTGAAATTGCAGGGAAAGGTGCTGGCAGAGTATCAGAATATCAATGGGATGGCTTCCGGTACGGGCTTCAGCGGCATCCTCGGCACTGTGAAGGAAATGTACATGGATTTCTTCCGCTTCAGCTTAAAGGGAAATGTACTCTTTAACAATTGGATTTCTCTGGCGGTGTGCATTGTGTTGGCAGCTGCGGCGGTGATTACGGCAATTTTACTGGCAGTGAAAAGAAAGTGGTGGAAGAATCTTTGGTTCTTCGTTATAATAGTGGTGGCCGGAGCTGTGCTTCCTTTGGCGACCAACGTGATTTTGCTGATTTCGCCAAACGTCACCTACCATCTGCTGATGCGCTATCAGTGGGTGCTGTACCTGATTGGAATGGTGACCTTTGTGAGCAGGCATACAGAGGAACTTCCGGGAAAGGGTATTGCCTTGGAATGGACAGCCCTGGGAACAGCGTTTATAATGGTGTTTTTTTACGGGATAACGGACAACATCGGTTACGGTAATCTGCAAAAACGCTATGAGAAGACTTATGCTTACTGTGTGCGGCTGCTGGACAGAATCGAACAGACGGAAGGTTATTATCAGGGAATTCCCATCGCTATGGTGGGAGTGGTAGGTGACAGGGAGTTCCCATTAACGGACATTACGCTTGCCGTCACCTCCGGAATGACCGGATTAAACGGGGATGTGCTGTTGTATACAGGAGAAAATTACAGGATATTCATTCAGAATTATTTAGGAGCCACCCTGAATATTCTGCCGCCCGAGGCAATGGAGGAGATGTACTATGAGGAAGAGTACATTGCCATGGACTGCTTTCCCGGCGAGGACTCCATCCGTATCATAGACGGAATCATGTATATCAAGACGGAGAATATATGTCGTTAAAAGGAGACGGAAGATGGCACTGTTATCGATTGTTTTGCCGGCTTACAATGAGAAACAGAATATAGCGAACACAGCCGATGTTCTGTCGAAGCTGCTCTCGGAGAATGAAATCGACTATGAAATGGTATTTATCAGTGACGGTTCCCGGGACGGCACCTATGAAGAGATTGTGAAGGCTTCGGAGGAAAATCCCAGAATTAAAGGGGCCGAGTTTTCCCGGAATTTCGGAAAAGAGGCGGGGATTTTTGCCGGATTGGAGTTGGCAACAGGTGATGCGGTGATTGTCATGGATTGTGATTTGCAGCATCCGCCGTCAGCCATTCCCGAGATGTGGAGACTTTGGCAGAACGGCGCCGAGGTGGTGGAAGGCATCAAGTCAAGCCGGGGCAGAGAGAGTCTGGGGTATAAGCTGTCCGCAGGGCTTTTCTATAAGATTATGAGCAAGCTGATAAAGATGGATATGAGTGCATCCTCCGATTTTAAATTGCTGGACCGTAAGGTAGTGGATGTGCTTCTGGCGCTGCCGGAGCGGAACACTTTTTTCCGGGCTTTAAGCTTCTGGGCAGGTTTTCGGACAGAGTCCGTACCGTATGAGGTACAGGAGCGGCAGTTCGGGGAGAGCAAATGGTCCTTTTGGAGTCTGATGAAATATGCCGTTTCCAATGCCACCTCCTTCAGTACTCTTCCCTTACAGTTGGTGACAGTGATGGGATTGGTATCAATTTTATTCAGCGTGGTACTGGCAATCCAGACGATGGTGAGATTTCTTATGGGAAATTCAGTGGAGGGCTTTACCACGGTAATTCTGCTCATACTGATTATCGGCGGTTTTCTGATGCTGAGTTTAGGAATCATCGGACATTATATTGCAAGAATTTATGAGGAAGTAAAGGGAAGACCCAAATACATTATCAGCAGAGTGACGGATAACATACAGGGTGAAATAATCGGAAGTTGGAGGAAAAAGTAATGATTAATTTTAATGTACCGCCATGTGCGGAGAAAGCAATGGATTACATACGGGAGTGCGTGGAAAACCAGAAAATCTGCGGTGACGGTGTGTACACTAAAAAGTGCAATACTTGGATAGAAGAGAGAACAGGTACAACAAAATGTCTGTTGACAACTTCCTGTACACACGCTACGGAACTGGCTGCCCTGTTGGCAGATATCAGGCCCGGAGATGAGGTCATTATGCCGGCTTATACCTTTGTGTCCACGGCGGATGCCTTTGTACTCAGGGGCGCCGTTCCCGTGTTTGTGGATATCAGACCGGATACCATGAATATCGATGAAAAACTGATAGAGGCGGCGATTACGGAGAAAACCAGAGCCATTGTTCCTGTCCATTATGCGGGTGTTGCCTGCGAGATGGATACGATTATGGATATTGCGAACAGGCACAACCTGATTGTGATTGAGGACGCGGCTCAGGGCATCATGTCTTCCTATAAGGGGAAGGCTCTGGGTACCATCGGTAATTTTGGTGCCTTCAGCTTTCATGAGACGAAGAATTACAGCATGGGTGAGGGCGGTGCACTGTTAATTCGGGACGAGAAGGATATCGAGGAGGCAGAGATTATCCGGGAGAAGGGAACCAACAGAAGCAAGTTCTACCGGGGACAGATTGACAAGTATACCTGGGTCAATTTCGGCTCATCCTATCTGCCCAGCGATATGAACGCGGCATATCTCTATGCCCAGCTGGAGATGGCGGACGAAATTAACGATGCGAGGCTTGCCCTCTGGAACCGTTATTATGAGAATCTGCTTCCCCTTGCGGAGGCAGGCAAAATTGAACTGCCCACCGTGCCGGAGGGCTGTGTGCACAATGCCCACATGTTTTACATCAAGGCGAAGGATATCGAGGAGAGAACTGCAAGAATTGACAATTTGAAGGAGAACGGAATCATGTCTGTATTCCACTATATTCCTCTTCATACAGCGCCTGCCGGACAGAAGTTCGGGCGCTTCCACGGGGAAGATAAGTATACCACCGCAGAGAGCGAGAGGCTGATGCGTCTGCCCATGTACTACGGTCTGACGTTGGATCAGGTGGACTATATCTGTGACACCATTAAGAAATTTTAAGGAAACAGGTTTATGAAGAAAGCAGCCGGACACATTTCGGTCATTTTAAAGGGAATATTATGTATAGGATTCAGCATCCGGATAATCCTGGGGATTATCTGGATGTGTTTCAATTTTACCCATTTACAGGAGTTTGGGCAGACCGGGGGGATTCTTTATCGGGGGCTGAGAGGTCTGGCGGGTGAGAATTTCGGATTGCTTTATAGCTTACAGCTGGTGACAGCTTATTTTGCGGCTGACAGATTCTTGAGAAAAATATATCCCACAGATTCTTTTTCGAGAGTCTGGGGGAATCTTGTGTTGCTTACCTTTCCTATGGCGATGCAGTGCCATTTGGCAGTTTCGCCTTATTCCCTGACAGGCTCGCTGCTTTTATTGGAACTGTCCGCAACAGTTGCCGTTGTGCGGGAAAAGAGCGAAGATATAGTGCGGGAATATGCATTGGCAGGGTTCTGCTGGTTGATTCTGGCATTGCTGCTGCCGGAGTATTTTCTTCTGGGGGCAGTTCCGCTGCTGCTTGCCCTGCTGTTTCGGCTTCCACGGCTCTTGAAACAACTGCGAAAGTTGATGCATACCATTCTTCTCTTCCTTGCTTTCGGCGGAATGATTGTGGGAATACATGCACTGACGGGGGAAACGGACTATTTGCCAAACAAAGAAATCATATCCTTTTCTCTGTTTGGCAGAACCGTCTGGCCCACCATCTGGCATGACAATTCCGAGTGGCCGCAGGAGGTAAAGGTGGCAACGGCTGATTCACTGTGGGAAGTTTCCCTATATGCGGACAACATGCAGAGAATTTTCAGACCGCTGATGCAGGAAAGGTTCAGCGAAGGGCAGGCTTCGGAATACTATTTACAGATGGCAGAGATTTCTCTGAAAAAGCATACGGTTCCCATTGTCAGACAGATAGGAGGGGATGTGCTGGGCTACAGCGTGACTCCTTTGATACTGCCTATGCAGCTTAGGGGAGAGACATATGCTTCTTACTCGGGAAGAAATTATGAACTGATGTTTACCCGGTCGCCTATGGTGACAAAGTGGTATGTGAATTACAGCTGCTGGTGGTTTGGAGTAATGCTGGTAATTGCGGCATTTCTTGCAGCGGCGGAGCAGACGGAGTATCCCGTAAAGCCGGGACAAAGCGGTATCGGGGCAGTATTGCTGTGTCTGATAACTGCGGGAACGGTGGTTGCCGTTTATACCCTGCGCGGCGCGGGCGTGATGGATTACAAGTGTACTGTGGCTGTTAATCTTTTATGGCCGGCAGCAGCACTGCTGCTTATGAGAAGGAAGGTTGCTTTGGGCAGTGTGGAGGGCAAGGACAGTGAAGACGCTGAAAAAAAACGGATTTGAAATAGTGGTGACGGTAATCTGTCTGCTGGTGCTTGGGTTTTTTGTGTCCATGAAGCAGGGCTTTCACATGGATGAGCTGCTCAGTTTTGAACTGTCCAACGCGGAGTTTAATCCTTGGATTGTGACGACACAGCCGGAGGGGCGCCTCGCCAAATTTGTGCACAATGAAATTGACGGAGAAACCTTCGGAGAGACAATGAAAAATCTCGCTGCGGAGATAAAGGATGTTCTCAAAAACCGTGGAAACAGCAAGCTGTTGACCTACAAGGCGGATGTTTACGAGGAACCGGTTTGGATTTCTGCGGAGCAGTTTCGTGATTATATCGAGGTGGACAACAGAGATGCCTTTCACTATCTGTCGGTCTATTTTAACGTGAAGGATGATAATCATCCTCCTCTTCATTTCATGTTACTGCATACGGTATGTTCCCTGTTTCAGGGCAGGGCGGAGGCATGGATGGGATGCCTGATTAATCTGGGGGCTGTGGCGGCGGTCCTGGTTCTTTTGATAAAGGCGGGAAGACTTCTGGCGGAGGCTGTAGGGTTACAGAACTATTCCAGGCTGACCGGAGTGATGGCGGCAATTCTCTATGGGCTGTCCGCCGGGGCGGTAGCCACTACCCTGTTGATTCGCATGTACGGCATGGTAACCCTCTGGTGCGTTGCGTATTTTTATCTGATTATAATAAAATGGAGAGACAGGAACTTTGAACGACACAATGCCGGTCTGATTCTGGTGACAATGTTGGGTTTCTGGACTCAATATTTCTTTCTGTTTTACTGTATTATTCTGGCTGGAACCCTGTGCGTGCTCTTGATTTGGCAGAGGCGGAAAAAGGAACTTGGCTGCTTTATCCGAACCATGGTCATTGCGGCGGTGGTAGGGTTGACGATGTTCCCTTTCGCCGTATCGGATGTTTTTTCCAGTGGGAGAGGTGTGGAAGCACTGGACAATCTGGCGGCAGGTTTCACCGGCTACGGCGCAAGGCTTTTATCCTTCCTTGGCATTGTGGGCGGACGCACATTTTTCCCGCTGCTTTGGGTTTTACTTGCCGCCTCGGCTTTGGCTGTGGCAGTATTGCATATCTTCGGGAAGGAGAAAAGAGAAGCCGATATACAGACGGATGGAGAGGAGCCCGAAACGGTATCCGGAGCAAAAGCGACAGGGTGCGGTGCCTATATCTGTATGCTGGTGTTCCCTACAGTGGGATATTTCCTTCTGGCGGCAAGAATGTCTCCCTATCTGGTAGACAGATATATGATGCCGGTGTTTCCCTTTGTGGCATTGGCAGGAGCACTGTTTCTTTCTACATTGCCACATGCCTTTGAGAAAAAATGCGGGAAAGCTTTCGGAAAAAGGCTGGCGGCGGCAGTCTGTCTGGCTGCGGGCGTGATGCAGGCTGCGGGCCTGACAAGGTATGACGGCAGCTATCTCTATCAGGGCTATGCCCTTCAGGAGGCGGTGGCAAGGGAAAATGCCGGTTATCCCTGTATCTGTGTCTATGAGGGAGTGGGCTATTATGAGAATCTGAAAGAATTTACTTATTATGATAAGTCGCTTTTGTTGACAACCGAAGAGCTTGAAAACCGCACGGACAGGGAGAGCATACAGACGCTGGAAAAGGTCGCCCTGCTGATAAAGGCGGATGAGGTGGATGTACAACACACGTTGGAAATCATGGAGGAATCCTACGGATTTGTTCCCGAGACATGGGGTTGGAGAGGACCGGGAGTCCACGGGGATGTGTTGTGCTTTATGACAAAAAAGCAGGCTGAGTAGATACGGCAGAAAGGAGATGGATTCCATGCTGTTGCAGATTTTGATTCTATTTCTTGTTTTGATTGTTCTCCCGGTACTGGTAGGCAGTATTTTTGCAGGCGTGGACGGGAGAGACAGTCTGTCTTTCCGCTGGGTAAGCGGACAACTCTGCCTCTGGGCAGGTTTTCAGGCTATCTGTGTGCCCATGATTCTGTTGCCGAGAGAAAACAGTTTTTTCAATGTCATTGTACTGTACGGAGTATTTGCTGCAGCGATGCTTCTGCTTGCCCTTGGGCTGTGTATAAAGAGGCGTGCTGAGGGATGGCATGCGGATATTGTGAAAGAAGATAGCGGAGACAGGGACATTGCTGCCTTCCTCCTTCAAGGCATGGTGCTTGTGCTTCTTGCGGTGCAGATTGTGCTGGCTGTGGTTCTGGCCTACGAGGAGGGTGATGATGCTTTTTATGTAGCCACCTCTTCCATCACGGCTGAATCCGGTACCATGTATGAAATATTGCCTTACACGGGAGGAAGAACTACATTGTTCGATGCCAGACATAGTCTGGCACCTTTTCCCATATGGATAGCGATGCTTTCTAAAATATCGGGAGTACATGCGGCTGCCATGGCTCATGTCGTATTGCCGGTCGTGTTGATTGTGATGGCATATGCTATCTTTTCCCGAATCGGATTCAGACTGTTTCGCGACAGCCGGCATAAGCGTCTTTTGTTTATGCTTTTGTTGGAACTTTTAGTGATATTCGGGGGACAATCCCTTTATACGGCGGAGAATTTCCTGCTTGTGAGAACGGCACAGGGAAAGGCGGTTTTGGCAGATATTATAATACCGTTCCTTTTCCTCTTGCTGCTGATTTTGTTGGAAAGGCTGCAGCAGAAGGAGCAGCCGGGAGCAAAATACTGGCTCCTGACGGCAGTGACAATGATAGCGGGCTGTCTTTGCAGCACCCAGGGAGCTTTGCTGACCTGCATACTTTTAGGTGTGGGCGGCGGGTGCGCAGCGGTATGTTACCGCAAGTGGAAGCTGATCCTGCCTGTGGCAGCGTGCTGTGCGGTACCGGTGGCGTTAGCATTGCTTTATTTATTTCTTGATTGAGAAGGTGCGGATATGTGGACGGATGTAATACAGGTTTTTCAGAGATACATGGGAACCGGATTGATTATGATATGGTTTCTTGCGGCTGTGATTTATTTGTTCCTCAGCGAAAAGAGGAAGGAAAGACGGATTCTTTTCGTATATATGCCTATTATTCTGCTTCTGCTCTATTTTAATCCGTTGTTTGCGGGATTGTTCTGCAGACTGGTGGGTAGTGAGATATATTTTCGCATCTGCTGGCTTTTGCCTGTTATTATTGTGATTGCTTATTCTGCTGTATGCATTTTTGAAAGGATGAAAGGAAAGGGGCAGGTGGTGTTTGCGGTGATGACGGCGGTTTTGATTGCCGTTTCCGGGAAGCCGGTGTATGACAATCCCCTGTATACGAAAGCGGAGAACATCTATCATGTACCGGACAGTGTAGTGCATATCTGTGATGCAATCGTGGTGCCGGGGAGAGAGGTTATGGCTGTTTTCCCGCGGGAACTGCTTTTGTATGTCCGCCAGTATTCGCCTTTTGTCTGTATACCTTACGGCCGGAACGGATGGGGGATAGAATATGTAGGTGACAGCGCTGAAATCGGCGGCTTTTCTGACGCGATGGATGAGGATGTAATAGATTTGGAGATTGTGGCTCCCTTTGTGGATGCAAGAAGCTGCCATTATGTGATTGTGGATGAAAAAAAAGAATTTCTGGGGAATCCGGAAGATTATGGCTGGGAATTGTTCGGAGAAACGGATGGGTATGTTATATATCGCAATACAAAAGTGCCGCTTACCTTTTAGGTAAACGGCACTTTTTTAGTTCTGGTTATAGTAATTCAGTGCATGTACGAAGCGCTCGGCTATTTTCTTTCTGCCTTCGACATTCAGATGCAGATTGTCCACCAGGTATTCCTTTGCATTATCCTCTGTTATGGTGCCGTACAGGTTGTCGATAAATGTGACCTGTGTGGAGGCGCAGATGTTACCTTCCAAAATGACATAAGTGGAAAGGACATCCCAGCCGTAGCGAACAATGTCGCTACTGATATATTCTCCGTTTTCGTCCAATTCGTTGGAAAAGGCATAGGGCGGAGACATGACAATGATGCGGATATGGGGGTAGGCAGACTGAAAAGTTTCAATACTTGCCCGCAAATTTCCTGTAAACTGGGTGATGTCGGTGGCATTTTGGTCGCTGTACATGGGATGTCCGGCCAGATAGTCATAGCCGTCGTACAGGATGGCAATTACATCTACGGTACTAAAATCGATGGAATACAGAGTGTCTATGGCAAGCTTTGCGTCCGGGGGTATATTTTCTCCCAGTACGGCTTCGGCTTCCTCAAACATCCAATCATTTCCGGCGTGGGTGGCAAGCAGAGACATCCAGTAGAGTGTGTATGCATCCAGGGGCTGCTTGACAGCGCTGAAGGACTGTGATTCCATAGCCAGATAGCTTTCTCCTACAGAACAGTTGTATACTTCGGCACCGGTCATTTCAGCGATTATGTTGACCAGATTGTCCTCGGAATCCCGGTCGTCAGCGAAAGGTGAATTGCCAAAAAACACGATGGAGAGCCCATCCTCGGTATTCAGCGGAATAATTTCACCGTCTTCGGTCGTAAGAGGTACAATTATGTCTAGTTCGTTTTTGTATGTGCCTTCAATATTGTTTCTGATTTCTTCCTGGCTGATGAATTGCCCCCAGTTTTTAAAACGGAAGAAAACAGTGCCGAAGACAATCAGAACCATAGCGAGCAACACCATATGAATATTGATACGAAACCTCTTTTTGCGCGGAACATTTCCGGAAACATCCGGCTCATCACAATCCGGTTCATAGCAATCAGGTGTAATATCCGTGTACGAATCAGAAGTCTTGGTATTTATTTCATCGCTGTCCTCTAAATCGATAATATGAATATCGGGTATGCCATGGTCTAGATTCTCCGATGGCTGTTGTATGGAGTTGTTTTCTTTTTCCATTTTGTTCTCCGTTTCTGTTTTTGTTTCGGTAGGTTTATTTTACTATTATGTTTTGGGAAAGTCCACTTTATTAATCAGATTTAAAAAGATTTAAGAAATTATGAATAAATCTTTTAAGAACTTGAAGTGTGCCTCATGCAATGCTATAATGTTACAGAATTGTTAAATTGAGAGTATTGCGGCTATGTGCCGATGAGGTAATCGGAAAGGATAAAGTTATTATGAAGAAACTGTTCAATCATACAAAGCGCCCAGTGAATGGCTGGGAAGAAAGCGACTATGACTGGGATAGCGAAGTAGATCCGGAGGAAGGCTACACTGAAGAAGGGGAGTACTATGCCGACGGCGAGGAAGGTTACACCGAAGAAGGAGAGTACTATGCCGACGGCGAGGAAGGCTACGCTGAAGAAGGAGAGTACTATGCCGACGGTGGGGAAGGCTATGCCGAAGAAGGGGAGTACTATGCCGACGGTGAAGAAGGCTACGCTGAAGAAGGGGAGTACTATGCCGACGGTGAAGAAGACTACACCGAAGAAGGAGAGTACTATGCCGATGGAGAGGAAGGCTACACCGAAGAGGGAGAGTACTATACCGATGGAGAGGAAGGCTATGTCGGAGACGGCACAGTTTATTATGAGGATGATGATGCATATAATGCAGAATACAGAGGTGATGATGACTCTGCCGATGAGGATAAGCAGAAGGTAAAGAGAGGCGGCTTCCTTGCAGCACTTCGGAATATGTCGCTGATGGACCGGGTAATCGCCGGGACCGGTGCAGCAGTTTTGATTCTTGCACTGGTGACAGGGGGTGCATTTATCAGCTCTAAAATTGTGCAGAGTCAGGTTTCTGATTTTGTCAGTGTGGGAGCACAATTGCAAAATATTTCCGTGATTGGTGAATCCGGACTGCTTGCCGTTGCGGATGCGCAGCTGGCAAAATTGCAGGCAGCCGCTATGGTTGAGGATGAGAAGGATACGGATTTTGATTATGAGGAGACGGACTATTCTCGTCAGGTTACCGTAACACTGAATATGACTTCCATCCAGAAGGATTTGAAGATTAAGTTTACGAATGAGAAGACGGGAAAGTTGGTGGCAAATGTGCCTTTTTCCGTGACGGTAACCACTCCCGACGGCAAGTCCGGTATTTGGTCTGACGATGACATGGACGGTATCATATATAAAAAAGATATTACGCCGGGAACCTACAAGGTAGCAATGGAAGAGCTGACTGATGAGAGGTATGCGGATTACATTGTTTCTACAGCACAAAAATCCGTGGAGGTTAAAAAGGACATCGAATATAAGAAGGTTGACGTAGCCAACGAGGTGAAATCCGAGAGTGAAATTGACGCGAAGAAGGAGGACACCGCGAAAAATGAAGTCACCGTGGAGTCTTCACTGCAGGATACCGTTGCATGGGTGGAAAGTAAGGTAATTTCCGCTACATACAGCGAGGTTGCCAAGAGCACAATACCCGATCCGTTGACTTATGCTTCCGTGCCCAAAAGCTTTATGCGGATGACAACAAATGCAGTGGTTTCACCGGCGACCCTTGAGCTTGAGGTTGGGAAGACGGGACAGTTGACAGCACAGATGCCTGTTCCGCCTGTGCAGTCGGGCTATGTTCAGGTTGGCGAAGCACAGATAATCCCCGAGAGTATAAAATGGGAAAGTTCGGATGCCGGGAAGGCGAGTGTGGAGGCAAATGGAATGGTTACCGCTGTGGCTGAAGGAACAGCAACCATATCATATAGTGCTACGATGTCTTATACGGTACAGAAAGAAAGCGGTGCAGGTGAGGAGGGTACGGTTTCGGGAGGAGATCCGAACGCAGAACCAACCCCCACCACTGAAACGATTACGGGAAGCTGTGTTGTTACGGTAAAAGCGGCTACACCTGCATTAGCCAAAGGTACGCTGACAGTGGATAAGGAAGCGCTTTCCGTTGTTGTTAACGGAACGGCGAATGTCCAGGCATCAGTCAAGGACTTTACCGCGGATAAGGCAATCGGTTATAAGGCTGCTTCCGATAATACTGCTGTTGCGACAGTTGCAATAAATGATACCGGAAAGCTGACTGTTACCGGTGTTGCGGCAGGAACGGCTAAGATTACGGTTACCGCAGATTATAAAGAGGGCGGAAGCGATGCTACGGCAGCAACCGCAAC
>JAEDMI010000368.1 GCA_016303085.1 Acetatifactor sp. | reverse complement strand
TAAATCTGACAGATTAACGCACTGTCCACTTCCAGATGCTGTGCAAGTATATCGAGCCACTTGTCCATCACCGACTCGATTCTGTCATCGCTGTCAAGCAGCTGTACAATTTTCGTGGTAGATTCTATGGTGTGAAGCGTTCTGCTCATTTCCTGCTCGGCAAAACGGCTTCTGCGGCTCTCGGCCTCCGCGCTGAAGCAGGACATTTTATTGCGAAAAAGTGTATTACTGATGTTTCGTAAAAAATCCAGAATCTGTAAGAACCCCGCCTCGTCTGCTCCCACATCAGGCGACGCAAAGACAACCCAGTAAAGAACAGTCCCTCCGTCTACCCGCACTGCCACAGCGGCAACGCGAGCCCCCTCATCGTTCAGCTCTTCCACAGCCTGATCCTCAAGAGAGCCTTCCTCCACCCTCTCAAGCACTGCCATAACCCGCTCTGATTTCAAGTACTCCCCAATCCCTTCCGGCTGCTCCTTTAAGCCGTAGCAATCGGTAATCTGCTGTTTCTCACCGTCCAGGCAGTAGGCACACACACCTGTAACACGGCAAAACTCTTCCTGCAGGCGCTGTAATTCATCCCTATCAATCAATTCCAAGGATACATTAGTCTGCACAATTATGCCTCCATCTTATATCATATTTTCCCCCATCGGGCCGAGTCGGGTCGTTTGACCATTCCAGCCCATGATAATATATTTTATCATATTTCTCCCAAATTGTACAATAAATTGCAAAAAAGAGCACGCGTCTTTCGACACATGCTCTCAAATTTTTTATTCGTCTACGCTATAGTTTGGTGCTTCCTTCGTGATGTGTATATCATGAGGATGGCTTTCCTTCAGAGATGCGGCGGAAATCTTAACAAACCTTCCGTTATCCTTCAACTCCTGAATGTTGTTTGCTCCGCAGTAGCCCATGCCGGAACGCAAACCGCCCAGCAACTGGAATACAGTATCTTCCACATTGCCCTTGTATGCCACACGTCCCTCGACGCCCTCGGGAACCAGCTTCTTCGCATTCTCCTGGAAGTAACGGTCTTTGCTGCCGTTCTCCATAGCTGCGATGGAACCCATGCCACGGTATACCTTGTACTTTCTTCCCTGGAACAGTTCGTAGTCTCCGGGGCTCTCTTCACAGCCTGCAAACATGCTGCCCATCATGCAGACATTTCCGCCTGCGGCAATTGCCTTGGTGATATCGCCGGAGTACTTGATACCTCCGTCAGCGATAATGGGAATACCGTATTCCTTCGCAACGTTATAGCAATCCATAATGGCGGTAATCTGAGGAACACCGATACCTGCAACCACACGTGTGGTACAGATGGAACCGGGACCGATACCAACCTTGACTGCGTCTGCGCCGGCTTCAATCAACGCCCTGGTTGCCCCTCCGGTCGCCACATTACCTGCGATAACCTGCAGTTCGGGATATTTCTCCTTAATCATCTTCAGACAGTTCAATACGTTCTGGGAATGTCCGTGAGCACTGTCCAAAACCACCACATCCACCTTGGCATCCACAAGGGCAGCCACACGATCCAATACGTTGGCTGTGATACCCACGCCGGCACCGCAGAGCAATCTGCCCTGTTCGTCCTTTGCAGCCAACGGATACTTTATGGTCTTTTCGATATCCTTGATTGTGATAAGACCCTTCAGATTGAAATCCTTGTCCACAATGGGAAGCTTCTCCTTGCGTGCCTTTGCAAGAATCTTCTTTGCTTCCTCCAGGGTGATTCCCTCCTGAGCGGTAATCAGGCCCTCACTGGTCATGGATTCTTTGATTTTCTTGGTGAAATCCGTCTCAAATTTCAGGTCGCGGTTGGTGATGATGCCTACCAGTTTCCGGCCTTCGGTGATGGGAACTCCGGAGATACGGAACTTGCCCATGAGAGCATCCGCATCGGCTAATGTATGTTCGGGAGTTAAAGAAAAAGGATCGGTGATAACACCGTTTTCAGAACGTTTTACCTTGTCAACCTCTTCGGCCTGCGCCGCAATTGACATATTTTTGTGGATAATACCGATACCACCCTGTCTCGCCATGGCGATTGCCATGCGGTGCTCCGTC
>JAEDMI010000061.1 GCA_016303085.1 Acetatifactor sp. | reverse complement strand
ATTTCACTGCAGCTTCCCTCAGAAATCAGATTGTCAAGTATCAGGTTGAGCTTTCCGTTCCATATCCAACCTGTTTCGTCCTCACCAACACCGTGCTGAATATACATGACCGGATATTTTTTCTCCGCTTCCTTTCCGTAAGAAGGGGGCGTATAAACATAGCACCTCTTGAGATGCTTATTTACTTTAGAAATATAGGTATGTATCTGTACATCACCATGCGGAACATCCTTTAAAAACCAAAAATCCTCGCCCGTAGCGGGTACCTCAAAGAAATTGGTAGCTCCAAAACAACCATATGTTAAAGACGCTTTAGGATTTACCACCTGTACACCATCCACAAACCAGTTATGATAGTGAAACCCGGGAGCGATGCCGGATACTCTTTTTGAAAAGAAACCTTTCTCATCTTTCTCCAGCGAAATATGCTCGCGGCTCATACTACCGCTGATTCCTGCAACTTCAACTGATTCTGCCGATGGTGCGTATATGGAAAAGGTCACATCTCCGTTTTCCTCCAACCTGACTCCCCATTCTTCATCCCTGTAGCCGATTTTTTCTTTTCCGTCTCTCTTTTCAAAATGTACCCGTTTATAAATCGGGTCAAAAAAAAGTGGGTACATTGTCACTGCCTGATTCTGTTCTGTCTGCATAGCTGCTTCCCCTCCTGATTGTACAGTGGGTCGCTTGCTTAATTCTTTGTTCATTGCAAACTCCCACTATAAAGCTTCATAATTTAGTATTATCTGACTACTTAACTTTGCGGACTGTTTTACTTCCAAACACCGGCTTCTGATAATGGAAATATCAGGAGTATCAGTGGAGCATCAACCGTATAGTTGAAGCCCTCACTTTCTTAATATAAATCGTTTTACCTCCTATATCATAAATATTATCTATTTTTACTGATAAGTCAATATTTTATCGTTAAATCTATTTTCAATAAATACAAAAAAAGCAGGTTTACTGCGGGTCCGAAAATTGATACAATAATATATAATCCATCACTAATTGAATATAGATGTTTTTTCATTACATAAGAAGGAGTGTGCCATATATGTATCACATTATTATTAATCCTGCTTCCCGCTCAGGGAAGGGCAAAAAAATATGGAAGGAGCAGATAGAGCCTGCCCTGCTCAGAGATAATATTGCCTATCGCTCCTACTTTTCCCAAAAGGCCGGAGACGTGGCGGAAATTGCAGCACAGATTCTGGCTGAAGCCACGGAATTTCCCGTCTCCCTCATTATCCTGGGAGGCGACGGCACTGTAAACGAGGCATTGCACGGACTTGCCGATACCTCAAAGGTTACTCTCGGCTATATTCCCACCGGTTCCAGCAACGATCTGGCAAGGGACCTGAAAATTCCCACCGAACCCACCGCCGCCTTGGAGCTGATACTGCATTCCGGCAACCCCCGGCCCATGGACCTTGGAACCGTTGCATACTCCGACGGGAATAAGCGCCGTTTTGCGGTGAGCTGCGGCATCGGTTATGACGCTGCGGTATGCGAAGAAGCACTACATTCCAAAATGAAAAATATCCTGAATAAGCTTGGTCTGGGTAAGCTGACTTATCTCGGCATCGCCTTAAAACAGCTTTTAGCCGCAAAATCAGTGTCCGGGAAGCTGATTCTGGACGACAACCCGCCCATCGACATCGGCAATATGCTTTTTACCGCCTGTATGCTCCATCGCTTTGAGGGTGGCGGTTTTATGTTCTGCCCCGATGCCGATGCCGGTGACGGAATCATAAACCTGTGTGCTGTAGGCGATTTATCAAAGGCATTGATACTCTTGGCCCTGCCTTCCGCATTTAAAGGAAAGCATTACCGTTTTCAGGGTATCACCCCATATCTGGCAAAGAAGGTTGTTATCGAAACCTCCTCGCCCCTTTGGGTACATACCGACGGCGAGGTCACAAGGAAAAGTAACCGTATCACCATCACCTGCGAACAGCATGCAATCCACATCATAATGCCTTAGTCACCGCTATACCAAACCTAAAGGTTTTCTTAAGATTGCTTAAGAACACAAAAAAAGCATTGCTTTTTTTCCGCGAAAAGCTATACTAAGGTTGTCATCAGAACAGATGACTGAGGAAAAAGGGGCAGGTTGCTCTGCCCGAAAGAGGTTTGGATTTATTATGAAAAAATATAGGCATGCTATTCCGCTGTTGATTTACATGGTGATTTATCTGGCCTGGTTCTCCTGGCTGGAAAAGACCAACGTAAAAAACTATCAGGTAATCCACGTTACATTGGACGATTATATCCCCTTCTGCGAGATATTTGTGATTCCTTACCTTCTGTGGTTTTTATATGTGGCTGCCGTAGTTGTTTATCTGTTCTTCAAAAATAAGCAGGATTATTTCAAGGTCTGTACCTTCCTGTTTACGGGCATGACGGTATTCCTGATTGTTTCAACCCTGTGGCCCAACGGTCATCACCTTCGCCTCGCGGTTTTGCCCAGAGATAACATTTTCACACAGCTTGTCTCCATGCTCTGGAAGACGGATACTCCCACAAATCTCTGGCCCAGTATCCATGTATTCAACTCCATGGGTGCACACTTTGCCGTGATGCACAGCCGTGAACTGGCTTCCTCAAAATGGGGGAAGCACATAAAAATTATTTCCGGCATTTTATCGGTTTCCATTATTTTGTCTACCGTTTTCATCAAACAGCACTCTCTGTTTGACGTTGCCACAGGCATTCTGATGGGTTCCGTAATGTATGTGGTAGTCTACAGAAGAGAATGGCTGCTGGCAGGCAGACCGGAAAAGAAAAACAACAGAACGCCCCAGGCCGGTTGACCTGAGGCGTTTTTATTGGAACATTTCAGCTTGCATAACTGAACCGTTAATTAAACTTGAAAATCTTCTGGGCAATTTTATAACTTTCCACCGAAATCTTTCGTCCGCCCCGCCCCGGCAGGTTCATGGCTTCGCCCATGATACCGTGGCGCAGCTGACTGTACAGCTTTTTATCTTTCTCCTTCAAATACATCCAGAGTTCCGCTTTCTTTGCCAAATTTTCCTCTGTATCGGAACGGATCAGCAGCACTGAGGAAACCGTGGTGATTATCTCAAGATAGTTTCTCATGTACTGAAAAAGACGTTTCCGCCTGATAAGCTCCGGTTTTTTCTCCACCAGATAATCTATCATGAGTTTATTGACCTTTATCTGCTGGTCAATTCGCGAAATCATAACCTCCTCGTTCACAGACTGATCTGTTCTGCCTATGTAGTAGCGGTAAAAATTCACATCCAGATAATACATGTTCTTCACAAAGGGAAGCGGCTCAAACACGTAAATATTATCCACATAAAAAGTATGCTCGGGAAGCCTGATACCGCATTCCTTCAAAAGCTTTGTCCTGAAGATCACGGAATGCATCAAAATATAGTGTCCCTTCTGGAAGTGATGACAGTCCTCCCATGTAAACATCTTTCCTACAGGCAGACTGTGACGGTAATGAATTACCTTCTTTTTCTTTTCCCCCTCTTTTTCGTACACATAATTACAGATAAGCATATCCAGGGCATCTGCCCCTCCCGCCAGATTCCGCAATGTGTCCAGCACCTGAAGATATGCCTCCTCTTTTACCCAGTCATCGCTGTCCACCACCTTAAAATACAGACCCGTGGCATTATCGATTCCTGTATTTACCGCTGAGCCATGTCCCCCGTTGGCTTTGTGCACTGCCTTGACAATGGTGGGATACTTAGCTGCATACTCATCCGCAATCTCAGCGGTTCTGTCCTTTGTGGAGCCGTCATCCACCACAATGATTTCCACGTCCTCCCCGCCCACCAGCAGAGATTCAATACAATTTCTCATGTAGCTCTCAGAATTATAACACGGTATTGCCACTGACAACAGTTTCACTTAACTCTCCTCCTCGTATCTCTCTTTTCCGAGCTTTATGCTTAAGTACTTTGTATAGGCTGCAAAAGCAGAAGGAATCGGATATTTACCCTTCGTCTCGGAGGGCTCAATATAAATCCAATCCTGCACCTCATCTCCCGGGCAATCATGCTCCAATTCGTCCACACGTATCATATAACCCTTCATGTGCCATTCCCTGTGGGTGAAAATATGCTTTGCATCCTCCAATGGCTGTACACGCAGGGTTTTGATACCGTTTTTTGAAAGAAACGCTGTCACTTCCTCTGCCGTCCGAAAGCCTTCCAGACAAGGAAACTCATACATTCCCGCCAACAGTCCTTTTCCCGGTCGCCTCCGGATTGCCGCTCTGTCCGCATCCCGTATGACAAGCACAGTCATCTCCCGAACCGTTCGAGGCTTTTTCCCCTCCTTTTTGGGAAATTCCGTCTCCAGCCCCTGTTCATGTGCCAGACAGATATGATTTAACGGGCATTCTCCGCAAAGTGGTGCACCATTTGGCAGACAGACGCAGGCTCCGATTTCCATCATAGCCTGGTTGAAATCTCCCGGACGGTCCATTGGCATGATTTCAGACAGATCCTGTTCCACCGACGCTTTCACCTTCGAATCCGTAATTAATCTCTCATCCGCTCTGACTCTGGAAACCACCCGCAGGACATTGCCGTCCACCGCCGGATATTTTTTCCCGTAGGCGATAGAGGATATAGCTCCCGCAGTATAGCTGCCGATGCCGGTGAGTTTTAAAAGTTCCTCATACTCTGCAGGCATCTCCCCGCCATAACACTCTACTATCTGTATTGCCGCCTTTTGCAGATTTCTCACCCGGTTGTAGTAGCCCAGCCCCTCCCAAAGCTTCAAAAGCTGTTCTTCGTCTGCCTCCGCCAGAGCCTTAATGCCCGGCAATGCTTCCATAAATCTGTGGAAGTAAGGCTTCACCGCCTCCACTCTGGTCTGCTGCAGCATAATTTCCGACACCCAGACGCGGTATGGGGTAGGCTCCTCCCTCCAGGGAAGAATCCGTCTGTTCTTATCATACCATTCCAGAAGGGGTTTGGGAATGCCTCTAAGCCTTAAGGTTTCATTAATATCAGCTAAAGATTCTCTTTGTCCCATGTCCGCTTCCGGTTTTGAAGCATCCGGTCCCTGATAAATCCGCTTTTTTTCATCACCTTCAAAGAGTTCAACAGACACCGGACAGTTTAATATCAGCGAATCGGGAGTCACTTTACAGTCGTAAGCCAATATCTCCACCCCTGCCTCCGCCGCTCTGCAGAGAGCCTCCGCAAATTCCGGGTGGGTACTCCTGTTCGGGGTAAAAAATTTCACTCCCTCCATCTGAATGACAAACACCACAAAAACACGGTAGCCGTCACGCTTCGCTGCAATCAGCTCCTCCACGTGCTTCACCGCTCTCTCCGAGGGGGCGTCCGGGAATCGGACCTCTCCGTCCTCCTCCAACGTGACTCCCTTTACCTCCATAAAAATTTTCTCTTTTTCTGTCTCCAAATAAAAATCGAATCTGGAGTTGCCGAAAACAGTCTCGGGACGAACCAATGTCAAATCAGGAAAAAAAGCCTTTGTCTGCAGCCACTCCCCCACCACCTTGTTGGGTGCCTGGGAATCCATGTTTATCATGCGCTCCCCCTTTTCCACCGCTATCAAATCATAAGCGGTGGAACGCTCCGGGTTATTGCTCTTCTCCAGATAAACCGCAGCGCCGGGCTGAAGCAGTTCTTTGCAGCGGCCTGTATTTTTCACATGAACCTTCTCCCGCTTTCCGTTCAGCTCTACATAGGCGATAAAGCGGTTGGGGCGCTCCAGGAAATGCCCCTGCACTGTTTTTCCGTATTTCATATCGCAACTTTTCCGTTTCTATCTCTTAAAAAACCTGTTTTCACTTCCCAAATTATACGGACAGATGTCCCGACAGGCATGGCAGGATATCTCCCAGTTCTTTGACTCCTCATTATCCCCAAACGCATGATCCCAACAGAGCTGCTGGTTGATTTCCGATTCCCTCAGTGCATTCACGGGACAGGCATCCACACATAAGTTGCAGCCGTCACATACTCTTTCCAGCATCGCATCAGGTTCCAGTTCCGCCTCCGTCAGGACGGCTCCCAGCCAAACCATGCTGCCGAACTGCGGTGTTATCAAAAGGGAATGCTGCCCTATTGTTCCAAGTCCCGCCGCCTGAGCCGCATGCTTTTGCGAAATGACAGAGCGCCATCTTCCGCTTTTGCCGTCCCATTGGCTTTCATTGGTAGGAATCGGTACTGCCAATATTTTTCTCTTTTCCAGCTCAATACAAAAATCTAATGCAATGGCATCCAACTTAGGTGTAATGGAGTTTCTCACTCGCGTATATGGCACTGCTGTTTTACAGGCCAGGGTTCCCGCCGGGAGCCTGCACGCAAAGGAAATAACCGATTTGCAGGAAGGCAATACGTCCAGAGGATGATACCCCTCCGGTGCATCGTCAAACCGTCCTACATCCGCTATTCCGCACAAATCAGCACCCAAAGAAAACATTAGTTTCTTCACTTCGATACTATTCATGTTAATCTCCGTTCCTATGTACTTTGATGAGATATACAAGCTGTCTGTCCGTTCTGCTCTCCTCTTCATCTTCCCACTGCCGTTTTGTAGGGCACGCGGGCTGCAGGCACGGCCTGAGCAGCACTCTGTGTATGTATCTTCTGATCATCAAAAAATATCTGCGCTCCGAAAGCCTTCAAAAACTCCCGCTTATCCAGTCCGCCCAGAAAAAAGGCCTCATCAACCCAGACATTCCAGGCACGCATGGTTCGTATAACCCTCTCATGGGCCGGAGCACTTCTGGAGGTAACCAGTGCCGTCCTGATGGGACAATTTTCCGTTCCAAACTGCTTTTGCAATTCCGAAAGTTTTTTTAAAAACTTTGCAAAGGGACCTTCCGCCAAAGGCTCCCTGGCGTGATTTTTTTCGTTCTCCTCAAAAGCCGTCAACCCCTTCTCCTTGAAAATCAGCTCCGATTCATCGGTGAAGAGCACTGCATCTCCGTCAAAAGCAATCCGAATCTGTCCTGTCGCCTGAGGCATATGAATAATCCTATTGTCGTTCCTGCCGGATTCCTGCTGCCCTCCGACACCCCGGAATCCTTCCGTACAAATAATCCCCGCCGCAATTCCGCTGTCAATGGCACACTGTACATCTTCCTCGCAGGCAGACAGAAACAGGTCGACATGAAAGGCGGTAAGATAAGGAGCAAGGGACGCACCGCTTACCAGGACAGACCGTGTAATAGGCAGTTCATAGTGGGTAATGGCATTGAAAACCCTCAATGAGGTATTCGGGCTGTTGTGAGACATAATGATAACCTCCACCAGGTCGCTCCCCGCACCGTACTCATTCAGTTTCAGCAGCGATTTAATCAGCCGAAACCCCGGCCCCGGCTTCAGAATGTCCTGTTCATGCTCCACCTGATAGTTGCAATATGCCTCCAAACCCTGCTTCTCAAATATTTCATTCTCTATCGTCAGGTCAAATAATGCTCTGGAAGAAACACCAATCACCATTTTACTTTCAAAAATATTACCCATATTCCGCTCCCTTCCCACGACCGTTCAGTCTGAAAATAAGATGTCACAAAGGGAACAGAATTACTTTGCTATCTGAGACGGTTACACTCGTACTTTTCCAGAGTCAGCAGACAGTTCTTCAGCGCCTCATATCTGTCCTCTGTATCGCCGTCGCCAATCTCAACATCGCAGGCGATAGCCATGGTGGTAATCATCTCATCAGTGATACGATGATGCAGCCCGGCCAGAATATTCAGCCGCTGCTCGTAATCATCTGCATCCAGAAACTCCAGAACCATGGGGTCAAGCGCCAGTTCACCCTCCGTCGGTTCTCCCTTCGCCGTCCGTACACAGTCCTCCGGTGTTACCTCCTTCGCTACCCGGGCACAATCCTCCGGTGCAGATGCCCTTTGCCGCTCAGCTTCCGGTCCCTGAAGTTCAAACCTGAACTCCTGACAGGCATCCGGATATTTTTCCCGGTCTACTCTGCTGACAAACATATTCAGTGGTCGTGCAAAGGTCTTGAAGTCTCCGTACAACGCCTGATAGATTACAAGCTGCTCGCCGGTCTCGGTGTGCTCTGCTATGGCCGTTATCTGGTACAGGTTCCCTTTAAAGTGTTTATAAATTTCATGTGGTTTCGGAACAAATGACATTTTGGAGCTCCTTTCTCAAAAGGATATTTAGATAAAGAAAGTATACCCCTATTTTAGGAAAATGTCATGTGATTCCTGTCAATCATTTGTAAGAAATTCATGGTAAAAAGTACAATTTTCATCTGCAAAAGTAAGAAGTGCCAGTTTCTCCGCCAATGCCACCCTTTCTTCTTCGCTCATCCTGTCAATTTCCCTGTGGTGAACAGTGACAGTATATTCCCTTCTGCCGTCCGCTTCCACAACGCGGTTCACCATGATGCCGCTGTTGCAAAAGCCCTGTTCCTCAAGATAGGATCTGGTGTCCTCCGTCAGTCTTTCCTCCAGTTCTCTGTAATATCCCTCCAACTCAGCATTACTGCAGGATGTCCTGCTCATCACCGTTCCTGTCATAGAAAGGGCTGCAATCAATATAAGTAAAATTGTTGCAGCCGCGAATCCGAAACTGCCTGTCCTCTTCATTGCTTTTACCTCCGTTTCCGAACGGATGTTCTATTAGTCTAAATCATCCGCCTTTACTTGTCAATGATTTTTACAGGCATATTATATTAAATTTTAAGTCCAATAAACCTCACTTAAAGGTGCCCGAAATACCCTGAAAATGCATGAAAGGTTTTTTGCATTCCCTCCCGAAAAGGCGTATATATCATACCAAGTTCCTCTTTACTTCTCAGGTTGGATACCAGTTCCGTCTCTTCCGCCGTGGCGGGAAAAGGAATCGGGATTCCCTGTTTATCGGCCTCCTCTAACGTCATATATACCTCTCTCAGCTTACTGCCCGCAGCATTTACGTTTCTTTCGTCTGTCATGCTCCGTCCTTCCTCCGCTGTCGCCGAATCACTTCCCCTGCTCCCGCTGACATTTTCTGTCTGCCCGGCACAGTCCGCCAAAACCCGGAAAAACATATCATAGTCAAGGATCTCATCTCCGCACAGATTATAGACTTGCCCATGGCTTTTCTCATTTCCGAGACATTTCAAAACCGCTTCGGCACCGTCCTTCACATATACAAACTGAAATCTTCCCTTTGCATCCGTAAAACGAGGCAGCAGATGCTCTCTGACCGCCATCTGAATAAACAGGGACTCTCTGGGCGCATAATTATAAGGTCCGTAGAGAATGGCCGGACGAAGAATGGTAAAAGCAATGCCTTTTATCCCGCACACTGCCCGTACTTCCTCCTCCAGCGCAACCTTCCCCGAAATATATGCTCCGGCTTCTCCCTGAAACATTCTCTTTTCCAAGGGGGCATCTTCCTGCTTCATGTCTTCTTTATTTACATAAGCGCATTGTTCACCTGCCTGCCTTTGATACACATCCACAGTACTGATGAAAATGTATTGTCTCGCACTGCCGCTCAAATTTTCCAGTACGCCCGACACATCTCCCGGTTCATAGGCACAAAAATCCACTACTGCGTCATAATCCTCATCGCACTGCCTCCAGACCGACGTGTCATGTCTGTCACCGGTTATCTGCTTCACCCCAAACTCTTCCATGGAAAAGGTGCCTCTGTTTACCACAGTAACCCTGTGTTCCTTTGCCGCCAGCATGACGAACACCCGTCCCAAAAAGTAACTGCCTCCGATTACAAGAATATTCACTTGCTGCCTCCGTCACTTTCTTATCTGCATACCACCCGGCCTTCCGACCGGGTCTTTTTCATATCAATCAGTCTCTGGTTTTCCGAACCTCTGAATGCAAGACGAAGATTTTTCTTTTCCTCCACAAACTCTCCGTCCACCAGGACATCAATGAGTCCCAGTAATTCGGTAACCACTGCCGTCTGTTCTTCCCTCTCCCATTGCAGCAAATCCTTCTCGTAGTCATAGCCTGTGTAGCACCAGATATCCTTCGTCGGATAAGCGGCCTTCACCTTGCGCAATAATTCCAGAACAGTCACCCTGTTTTGCGGCTCCATGGGCTCTCCGCCCAACACACTTAATCCCCTGATATAATCCGGAGCCAAAGCCTTCAAAATCTCTTTTTCCGTCTCCTCGGTAAACTCCTGTCCATATTTAAAATCCCAGGCTTCCCTGTTAAAGCATCCTTTGCAGGCATGAGTGCAACCGCTGACAAACAGGGACACACGAATCCCCGGTCCGTTAGCCACATCGGTTTTCTTGATAGCAGCATAATTCATAATAACCTCCATTCCGAAGTGTCACACTTTTTTCTCCTATTACTCATGCACAATTCCGCTTTGTGCAATATACACCATTTCAGCTTACATCCATCGTTGCTTAACGGCTTACCTACAAATGCAATACCCTGGATTTGATTTCCTTGGTCTTTCCCGTGTTCCAGAAATTCTCACCCAGATATCCGCAGGTGCGCCTGGTGACATTCATCTTGGAATGGTCTTTGTTGTGGCACTGAGGACATTCCCACTCGTTGTCGTCGTTGACGATAATTTCTCCGTCATACCCACAGACATGGCAGTAGTCGGACTTTGTGTTAAACTCGCCGTACTGGATATTGTCATAAATAAAGCGGATGACTTCCTCAATGGCCTCCACATTATTGGTCAGGTTAGGAATCTCCACATAGGAAATAGCACCGCCCAGGGACTTATTCTGGAATTCGCTCTCAAAGGTAAACTTGGTAAATGCATCAATAGGTTCTCTCACATCCACATGATAGGAGTTGGTATAGTATCCCTTATCCGTCACATTCGGGATATCGCCGTACTTCTCCCTGTCAATTCTGGCAAAGCGATAGCAAAGCGTTTCCGCAGGAGTACCGTAAAGAGAAAATCCGATGCCTGTCTCCTCCTTCCACCTTGCCGCTGTGTCTTTCAGATGATCCATGACGCGCAGTGCAAACTCCTTGCCCTTTGGATTCGTGTGACTACAGCCCTTCATCAGCCACGTCAACTCATACAGTCCGATATAACCAAGCGACATGGTGGAATAGCCGCCCAACAGCAGCTTGTCAATCTTCTCACCCTTTTTCAGTCTTGCAATGGCTCCGTACTGCCAGTGGATAGGGCTGACATCGGAGACCGTTCCCATCAGAGCTTTGTGTCTGCACATCAGTGCCTCATAGCACAATTCCAGTCTCTCGTCCAGGAGGCGCCAGAAGGTGTCCTCATTTCCTTCGGCAATAATACCTATCTGAGGCAGATTCAGGCTGACAACACCCTGATTAAACCTGCCCTCCCACTTGTAATTTCCGTTCTCGTCCTTCCAGGGAGACAGGAAGGAACGGCAGCCCATGCACGAGAATACATTACCTTCGTAGTTTTCCCGCATCTTTTTTGCGGAAATATAGTCGGGATACATACGCTTTGCGGAGCACTGAGCCGCAAGGCGTGTTACATCATCATATTTCCCGCCCTTTAGGCAGTTATTTTCATCCAGTACATACACCAGTTTGGGAAACGCCGGTGTGACATAGACACCTTTTTCATTCTTCGTTCCAATGATACGCTGACGGAGTATCTCTTTGATAATCTCCACTGTCTCCTCCACATACTCGTCCTCCTCATCGATATGAAGAAACAGAGTGACAAAGGGCGACTGGCCATTGGTGGTCATCAGGGTATTAATCTGATACTGAATGGTCTGAACACCGGACTTCAGCTCGTCCCGCAGCCTCATCTCCAAAATCTTTTCTTTCGTAGCCGCATCTATGGAATCTCCTAATTCCTCGTCCAACTGAGCTGCAAACTTTTCCCTGCTCTTACGGAGGTACTTGCCCAAATGCTTGATGTTTACAGACTGTCCGCCGTACTGATTACTTGCCACGGCTGCAATAATCTGGGTAGTAACGGTGCATGCCACCTGAAAGCTTTTGGGAGATTCAATCATCTTCCCATTGATGGA
>JAEDMI010000060.1 GCA_016303085.1 Acetatifactor sp. | reverse complement strand
ATCTGCCTTACAAGCAGAGGGTCATAGGTTCGAGCCCTATAGGCCCCATTTTTTTATGTAAAAATTTCTTTATTCCGAGTGAAGCGGCACGTTTTAAGGGAGAACGAAGGTCATGGATGAGAAGAATAATCTTGCTGAAGGTTCTATTTATAAGAAAATAATCTGTTTTGCCCTGCCGATTCTGGTGGGACAGGTTTTCCAACAGCTTTACAATACATTTGATTCATTGATTGTGGGAAGATTTCTGGGAGATCAGGCGCTGGCAGCGGTCAGTTCTTCCGGTAGTCTTATTTTTATGATGGTCGGCTTTTTTCAAGGGGTAGCCCTGGGACCCGGAGTGATTATAGCAAAAGAGTTTGGCGCAAAAAACTATAAGAGTATGCGGCTTGCCATTCATACGGATGTGGCTTTTGGTCTGGCGGCAGGAGTGATTTTGACGATTCTGGGAGTAACCTTCACTCCGGTAATTTTGCAATGGATGAATACGCCTGCTGATGTATTGCCGCAGTCCGTTACATATTTCAGATTCTATTTTTGCGGTTCAGTTTTTTCTGTTATGTACAACATTTTCGTTGGAATTTTACAGGCAGTGGGAGACAGCAGACACCCTCTATATTATCTGATTATTTCCTCTATACTGAATGTGGTGTTGGATTTGCTGTTTGTAGGCGGATTCCGTTTGGGGGTTGGAGCAGCTGCTCTTGCTACTGTGATTGCCCAGGCAATCAGTGCAACGTTCTGTCTGATTCAGCTGCTCAGTGCAAAAGGAGAGCATCGGCTGGTAATCCGGGAAATTGGGTTTCACACGGACAGCCTGAAAAATATCATACGCTTTGGCTTGCCGTCCGGAATACAAAATTCGGTGATTGCGTTGGCAAATCTGGTTGTTCAGACGAACATTAATACCTTTGGACAATATGCCATGGCAGGGTGTGGTGCATACTTCAAGCTGGAGGGATTTGCTTTTCTTCCCGTTACCTGTTTTGCACAGGGACTTTCCACATTTGTGGGACAGAATCTTGGAGCAAGGAAGTATGCAAGAGTGAAAAAGGGAGTGCGGTTCGGAATTTTGTGTTCAGTGTCGTTGACAGAGCTTATCGGCATTCTGTTTTGGATCTTTGCACCGGCTCTTATCGGTTTGTTCAGCAATTCATCGGAGGTGATTACATTCGGGGTACGTCAGGCGAGAGTGGAATCTCTGTTTTACTGTATGTTGGCACTGGCACATTGTATTGCAGGCGTGATGCGCGGGGCAGGAAAGGCCAGTGTTCCCATGTTTATTATGCTGGGCTTTTGGTGCGTCCTGAGAGTAACCTATATCACTACGGTTCTGCATTTTTATCCCCGTATTGAAGTGGTGTTCAGTGCCTATCCTCTGACCTGGTGCACGAGTTGTGTGGTGTTTCTGCTCTATTATTTCAAAGCAGACTGGATGCACAATTTTGAGCGCATGGAGAAAAAGTAAGAAGGCTGTATTAAGGTTTGCAGTTTTGTAAAATATAAGTTAGTATAGATGATATAGTGTAAGCAGTATATGCAGATAGTATAGTGCAATGAAGATAAGAAAAGTAATCAGTAAAGAACTGCTGTGATATGGAGGCAAGAGATGAAAGAGATAAATCAACAGTTTTTCAGCGGAGAGAGAGCGTTGTATGGTACTCATGATGCGTGCATCAGTTATTGTACCTTTGCAGATGGTGAATCACCTTTGAAAGAGAGCAGCAATCTGGAGATTGATAACTGTCTTTTCAGATGGAAATATCCTTTGTGGTATACAAAAAATGTAAAAATGACAAACTGTAGTTTGTTTGACATGGCGAGGGCCGGCATCTGGTATGTGGACAATATCTCCGTGTCGGATACGGTAATTGAAGCTCCGAAGAATTTCAGACGTGTCAGAGGATTGGTATTGAAAAATGTTAATTTACCAAATGCGGCGGAAACTCTCTGGAACTGCACCGATATCGAGATGGAGCAAGTGACTGCCCGAGGTGACTATTTTGCTATGAACAGTAAAAATATAGTTGCAAGAAATTTTACTTTGGTAGGTAATTACAGCTTTGACGGCGGTGAGAATATCGAGATTTATAATTCCCGGCTGCTATCCAAGGATGCATTCTGGAATGCAGACCATATCACGGTATATGATTCCTTTATCTCAGGGGAATATCTGGGATGGAATTCCAAGAACATCACGTTGATTAACTGTACCATTGAAAGCTTGCAGGGCATGTGTTATATTGACAATCTGGTAATGAAGAACTGCAGACTGATAAACACAAATCTGGCATTTGAGTATTCACAGGCGGATGTGGAGATTGTGGGACAGGTGGATAGTGTGTTTAATCCCAAGGGAGGAATTATCCGGGCAGACAGAATCGGAGAGTTGATTATGGACGGCCGCAAGGTAAAGATAGACCAGACAAAAATCGAAGCAGGTGAAATCGGTAAGCACTCCGATCATGCTGAGTGGGAAAGAAACTAAGAAAATCTAAGATGTTAAAGAACAACATCAAAGATTTTTCTAAGTTTCTTCAAGAACGCAAAGACAGCGTTCTTGTGAAAAATGAAACGGGAGGAAATATGTACGATTTTGATAAGCTGACAGACAGACGTAACACAGGTTCTCTGAAGTGGGATGTACCGGAGAGTGAGTTGCCTATGTGGGTGGCGGATATGGACTTCGAGACGGCACCCGAAATCAGAACTGCCATAGAGGAAAGAGCTGCACACGGCATTTTCGGATACAATGTGGTAACAGATGACTGGTATGAGGCCTATATCAGCTGGTGGAGTCGAAGACATCATATTACCTTCGAGAAAGACTGGCTGATATTTTGTACCGGCGTAGTACCCGCTATCTCCAGTGCGGTGAGGAAGCTGACGACTGTGGGAGAAAATGTGCTGGTGCAGACACCTGTATACAATATTTTTTTTAATTCCATTCGCAACAACGGACGAAATATCCTGGAAAGTCCCTTGAAATACGAGGACGGAGAATATTCCGTGGACTTTGTTGATTTGGAGGAGAAACTGGCGAATCTCCAGACTACCATGATGATTCTCTGCAACCCTCACAATCCGGTGGGAAAAATCTGGGACAGAGAAACTCTTGCAAAAATCGGTGAGCTTTGTGCAAAACACCATGTGCTGGTAATCTCGGATGAAATACACTGCGATATGACGGACCCGGGGTATGAGTATGTGCCTTTTGCATCCGTATCCGATATTTGCAGGGATAACAGTGTGACTTGTATTGCACCTACCAAGACTTTCAGTATTCCCGGTATCCAGACTGCAGCGGTCATGGTGCCCAACCCTGTAATCCGGCATAAGATGAACAGGGGGTTAAATACAGATGAGGTGGCTGAGCCGAACAGCTTCGCGGTCTGTGCGGCAGTAGCAGCCTTTGAAAAAGGAGAAGCATGGCTGGAAGAACTCAGAAGGTATCTGGCAGACAATAAGCAGTATGTACGTGAATTTGTGAGGGACAACCTGTCGGGAATTGTGGTGGTTCCTTCTCATGCTACCTATCTCCTGTGGCTGGACTGTAGCGGTGTCACAGAGGATGCAACGGAACTGGTGGAATTTATCAGGAAGCACAGCGGGCTTTATCTGACGGAGGGAGAGGAGTACGGTGCTCCCGGAAAGAAGTTTATTCGTATGAATACTGCCTGCCCCCGTGCCAGACTGAAGGAAGGTTTGGAACGCTTCCGGGTCAGCATGGAGGCATGGCAGACAGCGCATTAGCCTTGATAGGGCGCATACAGTGCTTCCAGCCGCTTTAGATATTCATAGCGCTTTTTTGCCTGTCGGGCAGCTTCTTCAAACAGGCATCTTGCCTCTTCGGGTCGGGTACGCAGCAGGGAGTCATAGCGAATTTCTCCCTCCAGGAATTCCCGGTAATCCAGGGAGGGCTCCTTACTGTCGAGGATAAAGGGATTCTTACCCTGCTCACGAAGGAGCGGATGAAAGCGGAACAGATGGAAGTAGCCGGAATCCACAGCTTTTTTCATTTCATGGACAGTGGAGCCCAGACCTGCTCTGACACCATGGGCGATACAGGTGGCGTAGGCAATAATCAGAGAGGGACCGTCATAAGCGGCGGCTTCGCATAATGCCTTCACTGTCTGGTTAAAGTCCGCCCCAAAGGCAATTTGTGCCACATAGACATTTCCGTAGGTCATAGCCATGGAGGCCAAATCCTTTTTGCGTGAGGACTTTCCGCCGTAGATAAACCTTGCAGTGGAGCCTAGGGGAGTAGCCTTGGAGGCCTGTCCGCCCGTATTGGAATATACTTCGGTGTCCAGTACCAGCAAATTGATGTTTTTGCCGGTGGAGAGCACATGGTCCAAACCGCCGAAGCCGATGTCGTAAGCCCATCCGTCACCGCCGATGACCCAGTAAGGCATCTTGGAATCTGTTACTTCTCCGGCCAACAGCATACCGAGACCGAATTCCGCTGCATCCTCAAACAATGAATTTGACCAGGCCGGTCCATGCCCGTTGCTGTCCGTACAGTAGGCACAAGAAGGGGATGAATTGGCCCAGATGGAGCTGCAGCCTGTGGCATTTGCAATATACATGTCAGGGCCGAACAGCTGAGTCAGGAGTTTTACATAGGGGGTCTCGCCACAACCGGCACATGCCCCGGAAAATTCCATGAGAGGACGAAGGAACTGGCTGCCCTTGACGGTGGAGACGCCGAATTTTTCTGCTGCCTCACGATTGGGCAGAAGAGGCTTGGCAAAATCAAAGCATTGCTGAGTCAAGGTATCATGCAGGATTCCCGCAGCCGGGGTGTTTCCCTGTACAGGTTGCATTTCCAGAGCTTTTTTTCCCTGCTTCCCGGGACAGACAGCCGCACATGCCCCGCAACCGGTACAATCTGACTGGGAGATGACAATGGCAAATTTGTGATTGTCCAATCCGGTCATAGGAAGCATTTTCATGCCACAAGGCGCTGAGACTGACTTCTCTTCATCTAAAACAGCGGGGCGTATTACTGCATGGGGACAGACAAAAGAGCAACGGTTACATTGAATACAATTTTCGGGAATCCACTCAGGTATTTCCGTTGCCACATTCCTGCGTTCGTGGGCGGTGCTTCCCGGAGGAGTATAGCCGTCGGCGTAGGGGAGAAAGGCTGAGACAGGCAGCTCATCGCCTCTTTGGTCGGTGACGGGCTGCTGTATTTTTGTCACAAAATCAAGCATTTCGGGACGGTCGGGCAGAGGTGCATTGTCCAACTCATTCTTTTTCTGCCGTTCCGAAGTTGTTGCTGTGATGTTGACTGTGTCGGTCACGGAGCCGATATCCGGGCACGCACTTGTAGGTACCGTCAGTTCCCGAACTTCCGAAAAGCCCCTCTCAATGGCTTCTTCATTCATACGGATAATGTGTTCACCGTTTCTTCCGTAGCTTTTCCGCGCCGCCTCCTTCATCAGTTTTTGGATTTCATTTGCAGGCAAAAGCTTTGACACCGCAAAAAAAGCTGCCTGAAGGATTGTACTGATTTTATTGTTCAGACCGGTTTCCTTGCCGATGCGCAGTGCATCAATGACAAAAAAGCGGATGTGGTGCTCTGCCATATATGCCAGGGCGGCGGAAGGCAGATAGGCACTTGCATCTTCGCCGCGGTAGGGACAGTTCAACAGAAAGGTTCCGTTGTCCTTGAGTTCCTGTACCATTTCGTATTTGTGGAGATAGACAGGATTGTGGCATGCTATCAGGTCTGCCCGACGAATCAGATATGCGCTGTGGATGGTGCTTTTCCCGAAGCGCAGATGAGAGATGGTGAGACCTCTGGATTTTTTCGAGTCATATTCAAAGTAGCCCTGGACATTTAAATCCGTATGCTCACCGATAATCTTGATGGCGTTCTTGGTGGCGCTGATAGTGCCGTCTCCTCCCAATCCCCAGAATTTGCAGGCTGTAATGTCCTCCGGTGTCGTATCCGGAAGCGGAGGAACAGCAAGGGAAAGATGAGTGACATCATCGGTAATGCCCACGGTGAACTGTGTCTTTTCATAGTTATCGTAGACAGCGTCAATCTGCGCGGGAGTGGTATCCTTGGAACTGAGTCCGTAACGCCCGGAGAAGACACGGATGGCAGACCTGGGAGGTTCGCAGACCTCGGAGGATACAGCCAGGCGTCCCGCTTGTTGCAGGACAGAAACCACATCCAGATATAGGGGTTCTCCCGGAGCTCCCGGCTCCTTGGTGCGGCTCAGTACCGTGATGCGCCGCACGGTGGAGGGTATTTTTTCCAGAAAATGTATTGCGCTGAAAGGGCGGTACAGATGGACTGCTATCAGCCCGTATTTTTTCCCGGGGACATGTGCAAGATATTCCCGGATGGTTTCGCAGATGCTGCCCATAGCCACGATGATATGCTCCGGGTCATGCGTCCCATAATAGTCGAAAAGTCCGTAATTCGTATCCAAAAGGGAATTCACTTTTTCCAGTTGTTTTTCTACCACCCGGGGGAGTGCATCGTAAAAGGAATTTGCAGCCTCTCTGTTTTGAAAGAAGATATCCGGGTTCTGGGCAGAGCCGTAGACCCTGCCGTGGTGAGGGTGGAGAACACGGTTGCGGAAGGCGTGCAGGGCATTGAGAGGCACCATGGAGTGCAGAGTGTCATAATCCCAAACTTCTATCTTGTGCAGTTCATGGGAGGTGCGGAAGCCGTCAAAAAAGTTGAGGAAGGGAATACTGCCCTCCAGGGCGGCAAGGTGAGAGACGGGAGAGAGATCCATCACTTCCTGCACGCTGTTGCAGGCAAAGATGGCGGCTCCTGTCTGACGGCAGGCATAAATATCAGAATGGTCGCCAAAGATGGAGAGAGCATGGGTGGCAATGGTGCGTGCTGCTACATGGATGACACAGGGCAAAAGTTCCCCCGACATTCTGTACAGATTGGGAATCATAAGCAGTAAACCCTGGGAGGATGTAAAGGTGGTGGCAAGGGCTCCTGACAGCATTGCACCGTGAACGGCGCCGGCGGCTCCCGCCTCAGACTGCATCTGAATCAGCTTCATGGATTTCCCGTATATATTTGTCTTACCTTCTCCGGCCCACTGCTCGCAGAGTTCTGCCATGGGGGAGGAAGGTGTTATGGGGTAGATGGCGGCAGCCTCGCTGAAGGCGTATGCCGTGTATGCGGCGGCGCGGTTGCCGTCCATGGTCTGGGTGCTACGGTTTATCTTCATAAAAATACCTCCGGGAGAAATCAGTACTACATACCAGTTTCTCTCGGAGGTTTATTTTTATGCACCGGTTATTTTAAAAACCCATTGATAATCTGTGCTTCCGCTTCTGCCTCGGTAAGACCCAGAGTCATAAGTTTGATAATCTGGTCACCGGCGATTTTGCCGATTGCCGCCTCGTGTATCAATTCGGCATCCAGATGGTTGGCGGTAATTTCGGGAACGGCGCTGATTTTTGCGTTGTCCATGATGATTCCGTCGCATTCGGAATGCCCCGCACACCGGTTATTTCCGTTTATTTTGGAGAGGAAAAGCTGTACGGAGTTATCCCTTGCCACGGAGCGGGAGATGATATTGGCGCTGGAGCCTTTTCCGTCCAAATCAACCTTGAAAGAAGTCTCGGCTGTCTGATTACCGTGGGTCATAAGCTTTTCCGTCACAATCAGCTTTGCTCCGTCTGCCAGCTTTGCGGAAGTGGAGCGCTTTGTGGAATCCACACCCTTAATCTGAACGGTTTCCATCTCCATGAAGCTGTTTTCCCCAAGGTCAACCACGGTCTCGGGATTCATGATGCGCTCCCCTTTGCCGTCGCCGCTGCCGTAGTGTTTTTCCACATATTTTACGTGAGAATTTTTTCCTATGTAAAAGGAGTGGATGCCGTCATGTTTGCTGTCCGCGTCTCCGCTGTTGTGGATTCCGCAGCCTGCGATGATGGTAACGTCGCAGTCATCGCCAACATAAAAATCGTTGTAAACCATTTCGGTCAGTCCGCTTTGACTTAAGACAACGGGAATATGCACACTCTCGTTTTTGGTGCCGGGTTTTATGACAATGTCGATGCCCTGCTTGTCGGTCTTTGTTACGATATCGATATGAGCGGTAGTGGAGCGCTCCACACTTTTCCCGTTGGCACGGATGTTATATGCACCTTCCGGCATCTCGTGGAGTCCGGCTACCTGCTCCAGCAGATTTTTCTGTATCTCGTCCATGTAAATCCTCATTTCTGCGCTGCTTAGCGCTTATTTTGTCCGGGGTCTGTTATGCCTCGTGGTAGAACCGACAGCCCTCCGTACCCTTTAAGAGCTCGGGTAAAATATCTTCCCGGCGACCCCTTGCCTGCACGGTTCCTCCCGCCAGCACTACAATTTCATCCGCAATATTTAAAATACGTTCCTGATGGGAGATGATAATCAGGGAATTTTCACTGTTTTCGTGCATCTCTTCAAATACCTTGATTAAGTTGTTGAAGCTCCACAAATCGATTCCGGCCTCAGGCTCGTCGAAGACGGAAAGGGGAGTGTTTCTCGCAATGATGGATGCGATTTCGATTCGCTTTAACTCACCGCCGGAGAGGCTGGCGTCTACGTCGCGGTTGATGTAATCTCTGGCACACAGCCCAACCTTGGAGAGATAGTCACAGACATTGGGCAGCTTGACCTGATTCCCGGCAGCCAGGGTAATCAAATCTTTTACCTTGATGCCCTTGAAACGAACGGGCTGCTGGAAGGCAAAGCTGATTCCCTGCTTTGCGCGCTCCGTAATGCTCATGTTTGTGATATCTGTTCCGTTGAACAGGATTTTTCCCGAGGTGGGCTGTTCGATTCCCATAATCAGTTTGGCAAGAGTGGATTTCCCGCCTCCATTGGGACCTGTGATGGCGATAAAGGTATGATCCTCAAAGGTGAGATTTAAATCTCTGATAATCTCTTTTGCACCCTTTGAATCATCTGACACCTGAAAGGAGAGATTTTGTAATTCAAGCATGTGTTTCCTCCTGAAACTGCCGTAAACGGCAGATACTATGTAACTTAACTTCACGGCAGAGCGGTTGATGTTCACGCCGTTCTTACAGTATAACACAGAAAGAACAAAATCTATACCTCTTTTCTCATAAACGGATGAAAAATAAAAAACGGATTGCTTATTTTTCTTGTGGTACTTTAATAAATATGATAAAATATAGCACGAAAAAGCAATAACTTTCTGATAAATATAACGGAGGGATACATATGAACGGTAAGTTTTCGGAAAAGGGTTTTGTGAACCGTATTGCTTTGCTGGGACATACCATTATCGACACGGTGCTTTTTCTGGCATATGCGGTGGAAGTGTTTAAGGGTTCCAGAACTCTGGGATATTTTGTTGTCTTTTCGCTGTTGTGCGTGGTGCCGGTTGTAGCGGAACAGATTCTTTACAGAAGAAATCATGAAGAAGAACTGATTAAACACATCATGGGTATTTCCTATGGTATTTTATACCTGTTTGTTATATTTACCACTACCAGCGCTTTGGCATGTACCTATGCTTTCCCCATGTTTATGGTAATCATCCTGTACATGGATGTCAGATACTGTGTGCTGATCAGTGCGGGGGCGGTTTTTGGAAATATTGTTTTTGTGATAATTCATGCGTTGACGGTGGGATATACATCGGCAGAAATACCGGATGTGGAAATCAGAGTTGCCGCCACGCTGTTGACCAGCGCGTTTATGATTATGGCGACAAGTGCCGTAAAACGAGTAAACGCAGAAAAACTGAAACGAATTCAGGAGCAGACCGATGAGGCGAACAAGCTTGCAGACAGTGTGCTGAGTACATCGGGAGAGATGATTCCCGAAATTGAAGAGGTGTCCGGAAAGGTGGAACAGCTGGGTGAGTCCATGGAGCAGATTCACAGCTACATGGGTGAGGTTTCCTCCGGCAGCACCGAGACGGCTGAATCCGTACAGATGCAGCTGCAGAAGACGGAACAGATTCAGCAGCACATTGTCCGTGTAAAGGATACGGCTGCGGGAATTGAAGAAAATATGAATGACACCGTTCAGAAGGTGGATATGGGCAGGCAGCAGATGGATGTGCTGGCGGCACAGGTGGAGAAATCCATGGAGGCAAATCATCAGGTGTTGAACCAGATGAAGGCGCTCAGCGAATATACCAACCGGATGAATACCATTATTGAAACCATCACCAGCATTGCCAACAGCACCGGTATGTTGGCTTTGAATGCAAGTATCGAGGCAGCTCGTGCCGGTGAGTCGGGAAGAGGCTTTGCAGTGGTTGCAAGTCAGATTTCCGGGCTGGCAAACCAGACCAAATCCGCTACCGTGAATATTACGGAACTGATTGAGCATATTAACAGTGAGTTGGTGTCCGTGGAAGCAGCAGTGGATGTGGTGACAGAGAGCAACAAGTCAAATGCGGAAAGCACTCAGGTTGTCACCGAGAATTTTGCGGGAATCACCCGCGGAACTGAGGAAATCGGAAAGCAGACAAGGGAACTGTTGGATACGGTTGAGGAACTGGAAGCGGCTAATGCGGATATTGTGGAGAGTATTCAGACCATTTCCGCAATTACGGAAGAGGTTTCCGCTCATGCAAACGAGACCTACAGCGCCTGTGAGGCCAATGCGCTTCTGGTGGAATCCGTGACAAAGGCTGTGGAGGAATTGAGTGCGGGAGCACAAAAGTTGCAAGCAGCCAGGTAGAGGACAACAATTTTTGTAAACATTGAAAATTTTTCTTGACTTTTTAGTAGGAAGAAGTTATTATATCTAATGTTGCAGGTAGTGAAACTGCAATGTTGGAATGTGTGTTTAGCTCAGCTGGATAGAGCGTTTGGCTACGGACCAAAAGGTCGGGGGTTCGAATCCTCTAACACACGTGAATAGAGCCTTGTAAAATCAAGGAAAACGAAAAGCACTCCGAGAGAATCGGGGTGCTTTTTCGTGGGAAAATTCCTGTTATAAATATGCCACAACTATCCGAATCAGCAGTCCTCCTGCAATGGCAGAAGCAATCTGTCCGGAGACATTGGCACCCACAGCCTGCATGAGGATGACGTTGCCGGGACATTCTTCCTGAGCCATTTTCTGGACCACGCGGGAAGACATGGGGAAGGCGGAGATTCCCGCAGCACCCACCATGGGATTTATCTTGTGCTTCAGGAAAAGGTTGATAAATTTTGCAAAAAGTACGCCGCCCAGCGTGTCAAATACAAAGGCAATAAGACCGATTGCCATGATGAGAAGAGTGTCGGGACGCACAAAGGCGTCAGCCTGCATGCTGAAGGAGATGGTAATGCCCAGAAGCAGGGTAATCAGGTTAGTGAGGGTGGTGCGGGCAGCCTCGGCCAGAGAGTCCAGCACACCGCATTCCCTGAGCAGATTGCCGAACATCAAAAATCCTACCAGAGATGCTGACGAAGGTGCCAGAAAGCCGACAACAACGGTAGTCAGAATCGGAAAAAGGATACGGGTTCGCTTGGAAACCATGCGGCCCTTGTACTCCATGCGGATAGCCCGTTCCTTTTTGGTGGTGACCAGACGGATGGCGAAGGGTTGTATAATGGGTACCAATGCCATGTAGGAATAGGCAGCCACTGCGATGGCTCCGATGTACTCGGAGTGAAGTACTTGAGAAACCAGCAGGGAAGTGGGACCGTCAGCGGCACCGATAATGCCGATGGATGCTGCATCATTCAAAGGAAATCCCAATGCCAGTGCCGTTAGCATTGCGACCAGAATACCGAGTTGGGCGAAAATACCGAAAAAGAACATGGAAGGTCTTGCCAGAAGGGGACCGAAATCAATCATGGCACCGATACCGATAAAGAGCAGAATGGGCATGGCTTCGGAAGCGGCGATGCCTGCTTCGTAAAGCCATGAGATAATACCATGTACCTCTCCTACGCCCGCCAGAGTCTGATCCAGAGCGTTGCTGCCCGGCAGGTTGACCAGGATGGCGCC
>JAEDMI010000367.1 GCA_016303085.1 Acetatifactor sp. | reverse complement strand
AATATGGCGCCGACCCAGAGTCTCATGAAGCTTCCCGAACAGATGAAGGATGGAGCTGTGGATATCTCCTCCAGAGGTACCTTTACCATCGGTCTGGATACCGAAGGACAGGTCTATATGTGGGGATACTATTTCAATGTTTCAGGTGATGAGGCAAGGAATGTCATGACCATTCCTGAGGAAGTGAAAAACAACAAGATTGTTCATGTGGCGGCAGGTTCTGACCATTGTGTTGCTATCTCCGAGGACGGTCATGTGTATGCATGGGGTGAATATGACAACGGTCAGTATGGTCTGAACGGTAGTATGATTGCCTCTGCTCGTAAGGAGCCGGATGAACTTATGGAGGGGACGATTGATGCGTCCGCTGTAAAACAACTTATATGTGGAAATCAGGTAACTGCAATACTCATGGAGGATGGTACTATTTATGCATGGGGAAATGACGGTTTGTGCGCTACAAATTTATCTTCCGTGATTAAGCATGGCAAACAGGATAGCAAACTTGTGAAATTAGCTTTTACCAATGATGGCTTATATGGAATCGATGAAAATGGCGCTTTTGTCAGTGGTAAGAGTACAAAGTTTAATCTTGTTACTGTGAAGGATGAAAACGGAAAAAGTGTTTCTGTAGATATATATGAATATATCGGAGAACGTAAAATTGTCGATATTGCTGCAACGGGCAATGCGCTTGCATTGGTTGCAGACGACGGTGAGATTATTGTATCAGGAATGAAAGAGCCGCTTCCCGAACTCAGAGAAGGTGAGAAGGCAGTATCTGTTTCCGGAGGTACAAGACATTTTGTTTTGGTTACCGATCAGGGAAGAGTTTATGCATGGGGACAAAATTACCGTAAACAGTGTGAAGTGCCAAATGATTTTTCCGAAGCCGGTGTAGTGGATAAGGTATTTGCCAGCGGCTTCCAGAATTATGCCTTCAAGGATGGCAAGTTTGTAGACAATTGGGGCTTGAAGGGATATATCATGGGCACGGATGATATGGGACGAGATGTATTTAACCGTATCATGAACGGCGGTAAGATGACGATGACGGTAGGTGCTGTGGCAGTTATTGTCTCCACGATTATCGGTATTATTATAGGTTGTATTTCCGGCTACTTTGGTGGAGCGGTGGATATGCTGCTGATGCGTGTTACAGAAATATTTGGCGCAATTCCGTTCCTGCCATTTGCCCTATGCCTGTCAGCAATTTTTAAATCGTCAAATATTCGTGAAAATACCCGTATATTTATTATTATGCTTATTTTGGGTGTATTATCATGGACAGGACTGGCAAGACTGGTCAGAGGTCAGATTCTGGCAGAACGTGAGAAGGAGTTTGTAACAGCAGCTCGCGCCATGGGTGTGAAGGAGAAAAGAATTGCCTTCCGGCATATTCTTCCCAATATCATCTCAGTGTTACTCGTTACGGTGACACTGGACTTTGCCGGATGTATGTTGACAGAATCTTCACTTTCTTATTTGGGATTCGGTGTGCAGCTTCCTCGCCCTACATGGGGTAATATGTTGGACGGCTCCCGTAATGCGTTGGTAATTCAGTCTTATTGGTGGAGATGGCTGTTCCCTGCCTTGTTCCTTTCTATTGTTGTAATTTGTATCAATATCATCGGCGATACTTTGCGCGATGTATTTGACCCGAAATCGGAGGTGGAAAAATAATGTCTAAACCATTGCTTGAAGTAAAAAACCTTCGTACTTTTTTTAAAACAAGAAATGGTATTGTGAAGGCCGTAAACGATGTTTCCTATTCCATTTATCCGGGACGTACTCTGGGTATTGTAGGCGAGTCGGGATCCGGGAAAAGCGTCAGCGCCATGAGTGTCCTGCGACTTTTGGATGCTAACGGCTATATCGCAGGTGGTACTGTTACTTTTGACGGTCAGGATCTTGCTAAAGTGTCAACACAGAAAATGTGTCATATTAGGGGGAATCGGATTTCTGTAATTTTCCAAGAGCCCATGACAAGTTTAAATCCTGTTTTTACCATAAAGCGTCAGCTGTCTGAGCCCTTTATGATTCACCAGAATATGAGTAAAAAAGAGGCTGCAGCAAAGTGCATTG
>JAEDMI010000366.1 GCA_016303085.1 Acetatifactor sp. | reverse complement strand
CAACTGAGCCACTATCGCATAATGTCCTCTTGCTACGGACAAAAAGTATTCTACTATATGGCTTGGGGATTGTCAATCAAAATTTTTTATTTTATTTTGTCTTGCGATTCTCTTCATGTGAAGATACAATAGAATTGCGTGAATTGTGAGGCAGTGGAACAATCTGCCGATATACTTAGATAAAAACAGAAAGGCAGGTGACAGAGATGCAAACGAAAGAAAATGATTTATCTTTATGGACTGATACTTTGGAAAAGCAGATTCAAACCTCCGGGGAAGTTCAATCAGAGGATATTGAAAGGGCTCTGTCACACATCAACGAAGGAAATGACAAGGGACTTTTCGGACTGTGTAATTTTTATATGGCATATTACAGCCTGAAGAATGGCACACAGGATGATTGTCTGGGATATCTCAATGAGAGCATCAGGTGCATGGTGGGAACCGCCCAGGAAAAGCAGGTATCCAGGTGCTATAATATTCTTGGCATCATTGCCCACGGACAGAATAATCTCCTGTTGGCAGTAGAACAGTACGATAAAGCCCTTTCCTATACGGAAAAATACGCAGACCACTATATGCACTATATTGTGGTCAATAATCTGGCAGATGTCTATTATCGTATCGGGGCGTATGAAAAGGCGTTTGAATGCTATAGAGAATGCATTGGGGAATTTGAACAATATGGTGATAACAGTGCAATCAGCATGTATAATTACATGACAATGCTGTCAAGCTACGGCTATTGTCTTGTTATGGCGGGAAAGTGCGAGGAGGCAAAGCATGTGTCCGAGCAGTTGTTTGCCATGAAGTCCGGCGAGCATTCAAAGCTGTTTCCGGCATTGTCTGCCTTTACTTTTTTTGCACTGCTCTGTTATAAAATCGGCAAGGAAGATTTGGCGGAGAACTGCCTGAATGTGGCGGTGAAGGCGGCGATGGAAACGAAAAGCGTGTCGGGGGAATATGACTGGTTTTTAAATCTCTTTGAACTGCTCATTATGATGAAAAAGTACGGATACCTGAGTACAATTCTGGATTACATCGAGCCCCTTGTTGCTTTGGAGAATAATGAGGGGTTTTTGTTGCAACTGTTGGTATACCGTCTTAAGTATTGCGGTGATAAAATGACCGATGAGCAATATATGGAAAGGGCAAAGGTATTTTTCCGAATTAAGACAGAGTATGAGAACAGAGAGTACGGACAGGTTATCCGTATGATGGAAATGCGAAGGCGCCTGTATAACATTGAGGAGGAGCAGCTGGAGCTGGAAGAACAAAGAACAAAACTGAAGTATCAGGCGGATCATGATGAACTGTCGGGATTGTACAATAAAGGCTGTCTGAACCGATATGCGGAGGAAGCTTTTGAGCAGGCAATGAGAAAGCAGAAGACGCTGGGTGTTCTGTTTGTGGATATCGATTATTTTAAGCAAATGAACGATAATTATGGTCACGGGAAAGGGGACGAGTGCATCAGGGCGGTAGCGGACAGCATTCGGGAATGCGTACCCGGAGAATTTGCGGCAAGATACGGCGGCGACGAATTTGTGGTAATTATACCCGGACGTGATGCGGATTATGTCCGTGACAGTGCGATAGAAATTACGGAACATGTGCGGAAAAAGAAGATTGAAAACAAAAATTCCGAGGTGGCCGACATACTTACCGTGACAGTCGGGGCAGTGTGTGCGGTACCCAAAAAGCATAATAAAATGTGGGACTTTCTGGCAGCGGCCGATGAGGCTCTGTATGCACAGAAGAGCGAGAAAAAAAGCGGTATGTGTTTCCGTGAAAAGGTAGGAGGAGAAGGATGAAGCTTGTTTTTATTGGCGCGGATCATGAGGTGACGGGAAGCTGTCATTATTTGGAGGTGGGCGATAAGCACATTCTTGTGGACTACGGAATGGAACAGGGAATCAATGTATTTGAGAATGAACCGCTGCCGGTCAGTGAGTCTATGATTGATTATGTGTTTTTAACCCATGCTCACGTGGACCATTCCGGGCTGTTGCCGCTCTTGTATGCAAGAGGTTTTCGGGGACAGGTATATGCCACGGATGCTACAGCGGATCTTTGTAGTATTAT
>JAEDMI010000059.1 GCA_016303085.1 Acetatifactor sp. | reverse complement strand
CAAGCTTGCCTTTTCTGGTCTCTCTTGCCTCACCCTTCAGGGTAAATTTGCCAAAGCCTCTGGCATTGACGGTCTCTCCTGTCTTTAAAAGACGGGAATTATTCTCGCAGAGTCTTCCGTCCACATATACCTTTCCCGCTCTGAACAACTCCAGACTCTTCTCTCTTGACATATTATATACCTTGGATAACACTGCGTCAACGCGCAGGGATTGTACCTGAATACTCAGTGTTTCAGGCTCCTCCTCCGGCAACTCCTCAAAGTTATCCGCAACTGAACACTTTACATGTGTATGCTTAATCTGCTCCAGATTACCACAGACAAATTCTGCAACAGATTCCAGACAGAAAAGGTAGGCTTGTTTTTCGCCTACCTTAATATCCCCTACAGTGCTTCGGTCAATCCCAAGATTCATCAAGGCTCCCAGGAAATCCCGATGAGACAGTTCATCCGCAAACTTCTGCATCAGAGGTCTGATATGAAGGCACACAATGGGAAAAGGCACCTCGTATCCCAACTCTTCCCTGTTTCCGAAGCGCACCACCACTCTGTCAGCGCTACCGCAACCGCCGTAAAGGGTGTAACCCGCATACCTGAGTCCCGGCTCCTCCCTCCAGAAAACATCCTGCTCACTCAGCCCCAGAAAGCCCGTGAAGGTAAAAATGCCCTGAGAGAAAGACCTGTCCGCCAACTCGTGAAATCTGTTCTTTATTTGCTGCAGTTCCTTTTCGTTGTCCTGTGCCATAACTTACGTGAAGCTTATAACCTCATCTTTTGGCGCCTTGGTCTTTTCCACGCTCACCGCATGCAGAATCGGTCCTTCTCCTTTATAATCTTCCCAGAACTCCTTAGAGACAGTAGCCGTCACCTTGACCCACTCTTTCTGTTTCAGAGCACCGGCGCCTGCAAATTCACAGGCATAGCCCAAAAATGCCATATCCTCCGCACAGCAGGTCATAGCCATACGGCCCGGCACAAAGTAGTTTGCCGGAAAGCTCTCCGGTTTTAACACCATTGCCACAAATTCAAGCTTCTTGCCGATATAGCGCTCCAGATGGTCCATGGCATCCAGATACCAGATGCCGTAGCCCTGATTGTCAAGTACGATTGTCTCCTGATTTAAATCGTAGGGCAAATCTTCCTCAAATATTTCGTCTATTTCACCGTTGGAATCCTCAAAGATAACATCAGCCTGCGCATTGACCGCCTTTATATTCCGCTTATAGGTATTCAACTGATCCCTGACGGTATCACAGCGGTTGAAAATAATCATCTCGGAGCCGCGAATCATCTCTGCCAACAAAGAACGCATATTGGTATAATACATGGGGAAAGTGGAACCGTCGATGGTGGTTATCTGCTGCTCAATCTTCCAGTACCAGGGCAGTTTCGCATTCTTGTAGTTCCACATGCCGTTATATTCGATAATGATTCTCTCCGGTTTATGCTTCTTTTCCAGATTTGTCAGGTTCTCGGGAGTAAAGTCAGATTCCTCCTCAATCAGCTCAACTTCGGTGCGGCTCCTTTGTAAAAGAGCCTCATCGTACTCGTTCTCTCCCTCCTCGCAGAGAAGAAGAAGAGTCTTTCCCTTAATCTGAAAATAGGGCTGAGCCAGCGTAAAACTGATAAATTCGGTCTTCCCACTCTCCAGAAATCCATTGATTACATATACGGGTTTCATTTTTCCTCACATTCTGCCGCATTCACGGCCTGACTTCTACAGAGTCTTCTCTCGCTGTTAGCGAAACAGTTCTTCCAGCTTATCCTCTTTCAGTTCTGCACCGATAACGCAAATCTTTCCGGTCACCTCAGGCTTTCCGGTTCTGATGTCATGCTCCTCGGGAACATAATCGTAATAAATCCATGTGCCGTCCTCGGTGGGAACCATTCCCTTAGCACGAAGGATTGCACCATACTCACCGCTATCCAGAGCTGTCAGGATACTCTCAATCCTCTCTGTGGTAAATCTGACAGGGGTCTCCTTACCCCAACTGGTAAACACCTCGTCCGCATGATGATGGTGATGGTCATGACCGCAGCCACACCCATGGTCGTGATGGTGGTGGTGTTCATGCTCCTCGTCCTCATCATGGTCGTGATGATGGTGGTGATGCTCATGCTCCTCGTCCTCATCATGGTCATGATGGTGGTGGTGTTCATGCTCCTCGTCCTCGTGAATATGCTCCATCATCTCCCGCATCATCTCATCCAAAGTGTCAGCACCCTCAATGGTTTCCAGAACATCCTTTCCGTCCAGTTGCTCCAGCGGAGTTGTGATAATGGTAGCTTTGGAGTTGTGCTCACGAATTAATTTTACGCACTCCTCCAGCTTCTCTGCATTGACCTTGTCTGTTCTGCTCAAAATAATGGTTCCGGCGAACTCAATCTGATTGACAAAAAACTCACCGAAATTCTTGATATACATTTTCGCCTTGGACGCATCCACCACTGCCACTGCGCTGTTTACCTGTACATTCAGCTCTGCTGCGACATTTTCCACCGCCTTCAAAACATCAGACAGCTTACCTACGCCGGAGGGCTCAATCAGAATTCTCTCGGGCGCATAAGTCTCTATTACTTCTTTCAGGGAAGCTCCGAAATCGCCAACCAGAGAACAGCAGATACATCCTGAGTTCATCTCCTTGATTTCAATACCCGCTTCCTTCAGAAAGCCGCCATCAATGCCAATTTCTCCAAACTCGTTTTCAATCAGAACGGTCTTGCTACCGTCCAACGCTTCCTTCAGCAGCTTCTTAATCAGTGTAGTCTTTCCCGCTCCCAGGAAGCCGGAAAATACATCTATCTTTGTCATTTTTATCCATCCTTTCCCCGGGCAAATCCGCCCGTTTGCACTAATTTACATTGTCTACCATATTCAAAAACTTGTCAAGGAGACAAGTCTAAAACTTCTATGAAATCGTAACAGATGAACCGCAAGGTGGCAACAAATGCGAAGCAGACGTTTTTATGAATGCGTGAGGGCTGACTGTTACAAAATTACATCAGTTCAGTCCTGCAGCTCCGGCAAAATCAGGCTAAACGGGACCACCGCAAGTTCGCCGTCCTCGTTTCCTCCCGAGAGAATTCCCAAAAAGTGCCCTTGCAAATCAAAGAGACCTCCGCCGGACATTCCCGCTTTTCCCGGCGCTTTCACCCACATCATATACTGCTCATAATCCTCCATAAAAATCCAGTTGTCCAGCACCGTTCCCTCGTAGGCTTCCGCGGCAACCCCCGTCCTGCTCCCCATGACGATACAGCCGTCTCCCGGCCTCACTGCGTCAAAACTTTCCTTATCCACACAGGCGCGGAGGTAATGGATCAGATTTTCCTCCGGTATCTCTGCACCGTCCACCCTGATAAGTCCAGCATCTGCAAGTTCAAAGCAGGAGTAAGTATCGCTTGCCACACTGAATCCGTCTGAAAAAGTTATACGAACGGAATCTTCCGCTTCCTCAAGAACGTGAGCTGCTGTGAGAATCAGTATTTCTCCTTCCCCGGTTCCGTAAATCACACCGCTGCCTAACTGGCTTCCGGCTCCAATCTGTACCATCATTCCGCTTCCGTTCTGTTGCAGCATATCCGCCAGATTTTCGTTTTCCGGCTCATCAAACCGTAATAGCTCCATCTCCGCCAAAACAACATCCGGCTTTCCGGTGTTTTCACCGCTCTCTTCCCTTCGGCAGCCCGAAAAAAACAGGCAGCATACTATTATCAATAATACTCTACTCTTCACTGTAACCTCCGGTTCTGTCTTATTTGGTAATCCCCTTAACATTCTCACGGTTGCATTTGTCTGTATCGTTTTGTCACATAAACGAAACAGACCACCCGTAGGTGGTCTAAAATGATAAGCAAAACGATAAGCCGGGTTATGTCGTTGGACGGTCATCTATCTAGTACGGCTGTTGCCAACCGTATCAAGCGACCCACCTGAAAGCAGGCCGGGCAAGCCTGTCGCTTTCTGTTTGGTCTTGCTTCGGATGGGGTTTACATGGCTCCGTCTGTTACCAGACGGACGGTAGTCTCTTAAGCTGCCTTTCCACCCTTACCAGATTGTATACAGCATGCTATATACAATCGGAAGAACCGGCTACGCCGTTTCTTCCACACAACTGAGTGTTGGCGGTATATTTCTGTTGCACTGGCCTTGGAGTCACCTCCACCGGACGTTATCCGGCATCCTGCCCTATGAAGCCCGGACTTTCCTCACCTGCGCACTGCCGCCAAAGCGGCAGCCACAGCCGCGACCGTCTGTTTTACTTACCGCGTTATTATACCTTGCCTTTCCTCAAAAAGCAAGAAAAACAAACGCTACGCACTCTTTCTGTATTCAATAATATTGTCTTTTTCTTTAGATCTACCCTTTCTTCCAAACAGAGTCATCACAGCTTGAGCCATCCGTTGATAACCGATAGTCGCATAGGGAAACATAAAAACATAGTATGGTAGAATATACCTTGCCTTGGCTTCCCACAAAATGCTGAACAAAAAGCCGCCGATTACGGCAACTGCCGTCACCTGTTGCAATATGTCACTGTCCCTTTTGATTCCTAATAAGAAATAAAAAAGAAAGCCCAGATATATGACAAACTGCAAGCGGTCGCAAAACGAAAGTACCGCCGAAAAGTATTCCTTCCCTATCTTTGACACTGTGGAATCCGCTGGCGGTGTATACTCCTCCACATACATGGTTCCGAAAAACAGTGATTGATACAAGGGCATGTTCCACTGGGATAAAACTTTCTTTTTAAAAAATTGTATCGCATCAGAGGGGTTTTCCGCTAATTCCCGCAATCTTTCCACAGTTCTCTGTTTTGAGAAAAACGCTGTCAGCTCCGCATCCCCCTCCACCGAATAATATAATTCCTTTGCGGAATTGTCATACCAACCACAGACACCATTCACCTCATGAAGCCCCATGTCAATCCATGTGACAACAGGTATCCCGGGATAATGCTCGTAGCCTGAACGAAGCTCATACATCTTATATATTCCCATGTAAGCCAACCATGGCACCAAAGCACAGAGAGCCGTGGCAAAAAGCAGCTTGAAATCGCGCTTTCTCAACATGGATACCAAAACCGACAGGCACAATGCCACAATCAATATCATTGTATTTTTCCTGTTGAGCATAGCCACAGTAACCATGAAAACCATTCCCGCCAGCCAGCCTGCTCTTTTGCTCCGGTTATAGCGCAACAGCATCCATACCGCCATCACCGCAAAGAAAATACTCGGTACATCTCCGTATACCCAGCTTGTATAAAAAATAAGGGGAAAACAGCAGCTGATTGTAAGAGAATAAATTACCGCAGCAGCCATACTGACGGTAATTTCCCGCAGAACCAGATAGCCTGCGAAAACGATTCCCATGGCAAACAAAACACATAACAGTTGAAAAGCATGAAAGTTATATGTGCCGACAAACAGAAACAACAATTCTGTCAGTGCAATCAGCCCCAGCTGGTGGGGGTACATGGAACAGTAACCCCCTACTCCATCCAGAAACGTAAAATTACCCTCCAGGAAATAGGAGGCGCCTCCATAGACAAAAGCGCAATCTCCATGGGGTACTCTGACAGCGGAATTCACCCACCAAAGACTCAATCCCCCAATCCACAGAATCGCTGCCGTAACAGAAAAGCCTGAGACAAACTGCTGTACATTTACAGAAAGCTCCCTCTCCGCAAGTAAAAGCACTGTCATCAGTACCGTAACCGGTATCACGCAAATCAAATTCTTCCATATGCCATCATGCATCTCCAGCGGAATCTCCTGTCCTCCGGGCATGATAAACCAGGTATACCGCAGCGCATACCATACTAAAAAAATAAAAATACATCCTCCCACAAGCTTCACCACATAGTTTGCCGCTGCGGTCAGTCCGGTTCTCCACTTTTTCACAGAGAATTTATCCTGAGTATTTTCCAAAGTGATATCCCCCGTTTTACATCGCGTTTTTTCGGAAAAACCTATACATTAAAACAGCTTCCGCCTACAAATTCCCTACAGATGGAATTGTTGGGCAGACTCTCGCTGGGTACACACAGGAAATAGTCCAGAAATTTCAACAGCCGCTTCGCCTCATAATACTCCGGTACATCCTTGGGAATCTGGAAAAGCAGCGGTTCTGCATAGGTTTTCAATACTGCCAATTCATATATTTGTGCAGAATTGAACATGGCGTCCGCTCCCTCCTGGAAGGGAAAGATATTTTCCTCCTCTCCCCGTCTCACCGAGGGCCACATCTGGATTGTTCTTTGGGCACTTGCTCCTCTCGTCCGCGCATCCCGCACCATTCTGCGCAACAGTCTTCCGTCAGTGGTGGGAATTCTGTTATGTCCGTCAATATTTAACGTTGTAAGAGCACTGATATAAATCTTAAACTTGCTCTCGTTGGGCAGCGCATAGGACATCTTCTCATTCAATCCGTGAATGCCCTCAATGACCAGAATATCGTCCGCTCCCAGCTGCTTGTAATTTCCTCTGTACTCTCTCTGCCCTGTCTTGAAATTAAAAGTGGGCAGTTCCACCCGCTCTCCCGAGAGCAGCTTTATCATGTCCTCATTGAACTGCTTCACGTCAATAGCTTCCAGACACTCAAAATTGTAATCGCCGTTCTCGTCTCTTGGCGTCAATTCCCGGTTTACAAAATAATCATCCAGCGCAATGGGATGGGGCACCTTCCCCAGAGTCCGCAATTGAATGGAAAGACGATGGGAAAAGCTTGTCTTTCCCGAGGAGGAAGGCCCTGCAATCATGACAAACTTCACATTGCCCCGACCGACAATTTCCTTGGCAATCTCTCCGATTTTTCTCTCCTGCTCCGCCTCCTGTACCAGAATAAGTTCGCTCATGGAACCGCTGCAAATCTGGTCATTCAAATCACCCACGGTCTCAATTCCTGCTTTCCTGCCCCAGTCCTGGGAAGCCTCCATGGTCTCAAACAGTTTTCTGCGATTGTCGAAGGGTTCCACCACAGTGGGATTCTTTTTCGTAGGGAGAAGCAGCATGAACCCGTCCTCATAGGGAATCACGTCAAACCACTTCACATATCCTGCATTGGGAAGCATATAGCCGTAATAATAATCATAATAACCGTCAATTTCATAGATATTGACAGCAGAACTCATGCGGTAACGGAACAATCTCTCCTTATCGGTCATGCCCTTGCTGTGAAACAGTTCCATGGCATCCTCCAAAGGATAGGAACGTTTCATAAAAGGAGTTTTCAATTCCACCAGTTCCTGCATGCGAGCCTTGATTTTCTCTGCGCTCTCCCCGGTAACCGGAACCTTTCCCGCTACATTTACATAATATCCGTGCCCGATGGCAAACTCAACACAGCTTTCCTGTGCAGCCTCCGCACCGAACAAGTCATAAATGCCTTTCAAAAACAGCATGGTTGCCGTTCTTACATATGTCTTATAGCCCACATCATCCTTCACTGTAAAGAAATCCACCGTACAGTCCTTTGTCACCTTTTTAAACAGCTCACGGATTTTTCCGTTCACCGTGACAACGGCAATCATTCCGTCATACTCCTTCTGATAATCCGCCGCTATCGTCTCGTAGGATGTTCCCTGTGCAAACTTCCTCTTTTCCCCGTGTATTGTTACAGTTACCATATTACACCTTCCCTTTCCTGTATTCTCCGCCCGTTACATTCCGAACCAACTCAATGCCATCTCAATATCAGTCATTTCCTGCCTGATTTCTACCAGTCTCCCGGATGCCCTCCCGGTATTCTCCGATGAAAGCTTTTCCGTAAGCTGAACTGCCACCCTCCTGCGAAACAAAAGATACTGTTTCAGCACCGGATGTCTTTGCCGCAGAAGCTGCTCTCCATATTCGTCGAAAAGCGTCTGCTCTCTCCCTCCGTTTTTATCCGTAGGTTCAACACTACCGCCATCATACACGGCCCGCATGGCAAAATAAAACTTGCCCTCCTCATACACCGCATTCTCATCCGTAATCCGAAAGCCTGCTCTGCGCAGAAAGGCACGAAACTCCCTCAGTTCGGACTGAGGCTGCAAAATCAATTCCCTCATGCCCCTTACTTTGTCCATGCTTTCCCTTAGAATCTTTTCCATCAGTCTGCCGCCCATTCCGGCGCACACTGCTGTTTCCGCTTCGCCTCCTGCCACTCCGGTCAAACCGTCCGACAATCTGGTCTCTATGTATGCACCCAGCCCGCAGTTTTCTACATGCTCCGACGCTGCTGCCAGAGGACCTTTCCGAACATCCATAGCCAGCACATGGGGACTGATGCCCTTTTGCACCAGATAAATAGACAAAAAGCCATGGTCGCAGCCCACATCGGCCACACAATTCCCCGGTGTCACCATTTCAGCCAGCATTTTAAGCCGCTCCGACAACACAATCTGTTTGTCCTTCATCAATCCAGATAATCCTTCAGCTTTCTGCTGCGGCTGGGATGGCGCAGCTTTCGGAGTGCCTTTGCCTCTATCTGTCGGATACGTTCACGGGTGACATTGAACTCTTTACCTACCTCTTCCAGAGTGCGTGCCCGCCCATCATCCAGTCCGAATCTGAGGCGGAGCACCTTTTGCTCTCTCTCCGTCAGTGTGCCCAGAACCTCTACCAACTGCTCTTTCAAAAGAGTAAAGGCGGCAGCATCCGCAGGCACTGGTACATTGTCATCCTGTATGAAGTCGCCGAGATGACTGTCCTCCTCCTCACCGATGGGAGTCTCAAGGGAAACAGGCTCCTGACTGATTTTTAAAATTTCCCGCACACGATCCACGGGCATGTTCATCTCCTCCGCTATCTCCTCGGGAGACGGCTCACGCCCAAGCTCCTGCAGCAACTGTCTGCTGACACGAATCAGTTTATTGATAGTCTCCACCATGTGCACGGGGATTCTGATAGTTCTCGCCTGGTCGGCAATGGCTCTGGTTATGGCCTGACGAATCCACCAGGTAGCATAGGTGGAAAACTTGTAACCCTTCCGGTAATCAAACTTCTCCACTGCCTTAATCAGGCCTAAATTGCCCTCCTGAATCAAATCCAGGAACAGCATTCCCCGTCCGACATAACGCTTTGCAATGCTGACCACCAGACGAAGATTCGCCTCGGCAAGACGCTTCTTCGCTTCCTGATCCCCCAGCTCCATCCTCTTCGCCAGTTCAATTTCTTCTTCGGCGGAAAGCAGAGGCACCTTGCCGATTTCCTTCAGGTACATGCGCACAGGATCCTCGATACTGATACCGTCGGGCACGGAAAGGTCAATATTCTCCACATCCACCTCGTCTTCCTCAGTGAGAATGATTTCCTCATCATCCACATCGTCTTCCTCGGTGATGCGAAGAACATCCACGTTATTCTGCTCCAGTACCTCCAGTATTTTTTCGAACTGTTCCTCCTCCAAAGGCATGTCCGCAAAAAAATCACTGATTTCCTGATACTCCAGCACGTTTTTCTTTTTCTTGGCAGCCGCTAAAAGCTCCTTGACCTTCTCGTCAAACCTTGCCTGTGTGTTTTCATCCATTGTAATAATTCCATCCTTCCTTTGGGAGATACCTCCCTATTTTTAACCTTAATCCAGTGAAATATGCAGTTTTGCCAGTTCTTCCAGGGCTTTCTTTCCTTCAATTACCTGATTCAGTGCGTTCACATCACTGCCCAGTCTGGCGGAAAAATATTCATAGCTGTTCTTTTTGACCGCAAGCAGGATATCATGAAATGCCTTTTCCCGCTCCTGTTTTGTGCCGAGCTCCGGCAGACTGGTATTAAAAAGTTCCGCCGCCTCATGTTGTTCCTCTGCATCCTCAAAGGTACTGATAATCCCTGCCGGGTTAAAGTTTCCCGCATCCATATCAGCAAACAACCTCTCCGCCACCTTGCGGTAAAGCTCCTCCGTAAAATCATCCACAGTGATATACTTCTTGATTTTTTCATATAGCGAGGGCTCGTCCGTTATCCAGGTAATCAGAAGTCTCTGGGATTTCTTCGCATTTTCCTCAGGTTTGTTCTTTTGCCGGACTCCCGACTTCGGCCGTTCAACCGGCTTTGCCAGCCCTGTCTGAGCAGCATAGGTTGCCACCAGTCTCCGCAGATTCTCAATACCGATAAAGTATTTCTCCGCGACGGCCTGAAGGTAATTGTCTCTCTCCAAATCCTCCGAAAATTCACAGAGTTTTTTCGCAATTTCCCGATGAAATTTTGTCTTGGATTCCGGGTCGTTCATATCGTACTGCCCTTCCAGAATCCTGATTTCAAAAAAGAAGCTGTTTTCCGCTTGATTGATGCGTTCCTGAAAGGCCTCTTTTCCCAAAGCTTTCATAAATTCATCCGGGTCCTTATAAGGCTTCATGTTGATGACTTTGCCGGTCAGTCCTGCTTCCCGCAATATGCCGATACCTCTGAGCGCCGCCTTAACGCCGGCACCGTCACTGTCATATGCCAAAAGCACATTGTCCGTATATCTTTTCAGCAGGTTCGCCTGCTCCGGGGTAAATGCGGTGCCCAGGGAAGCCACAGCTTGGGTAAATCCTGCCTGATGCATGGCGATGACATCCATATATCCCTCGCAGAGGATAATATTTCCGCTGCGTGCCGTCCTTGCAAAGTTCAAACCGTATAGGTTTCTTCTCTTGTCAAACACCGGGGTTTCCGGCGAATTCAGATATTTCGGTTCCCCGTCTCCCATGACACGGCCGCCAAAACCGATTACCCGGTTATTCGCATCCTGTATGGGGTACATGACTCTGTTCCAAAATTGACTCACAAGCCCGTGCCTCTCCGAGAAATTGGCCAGACCGGCTTCCTTTATCAGGTCATCCTCAAACCCCTTGCTTCTCAGGTACTGCACCAGTTCGGCGCCGTTCTTTCCGGCGTAACCCAGTCCGAATCTGTGCATCGTTTCATCGGCAAGCTCCCTCTTTTGCAGATATTGATATCCTACGGTTCCGTGGGGGGAACGAAGCTGAAAATAAAAGAATTTTGCTGCCTCCTTGTTCACCTCCAGAAGTCTCGCCCGCCTGTTTGCTCTTGCCTTCTGTTCCTCCGAGTATTCCACCTCGGGAAGTCTGACTCCGGCACGCTCCGCCAACAGTCTGACCGCCTCGGGAAATGTATAGTTCTCATACTTCATGACAAAGGTGTAAACATTGCCGCTGACCCCGCAGCCGAAGCAGTGATACATTTGCTTGCTTCCGGACACGGAAAAAGAAGGCGTCTTCTCACCGTGAAAAGGACAGCATGCCCAGTAATTTCCGCCCTTTTTCTGCAGTTTCACATACCCGGACACCACATCCACTATATCGTTTTTTGCTCTGACTTCCTCAACTATCTCTTCCGGGTAATACATTTATACCTCACTTCTACAAAGTCCATGATTTGGGTATGTAAATCTCTTCATAAACCGCAATGGCAAATCGGTCCGTCATTGCTCCCACATAGTCACAGATTACCTGTTCTCTGGGTTCTCCCTCGGAAAGCAGATTCAGGAATTCCTCAGGCAGATTGTCTACATTTTTCATAAAATGGGTGTACAGCGTCTCCATCAGCATCTCGGCCTTGCCTTCCTCGCTCTTTGCCACAGGATTCTGATAGACGTTCTCAAACATAAACTGTCTCATCTTTTTCATGGCTTCGGCAACAGGCTCAGACATGCAGATATCATTTTTCCCCATGCTGTTGGTCACTATGTCATGCACAAAATGATCCAATCTTTCGCTTGGGGTACAGCCGATGACATCCCTGATTTCCTTGGGAACATCGCTCTCCTTCAGAATTCCTGCCCGAACGGCATCATCCATGTCGTGATGAATGTAAGAAATTTTATCGGAGAGTCTCACCACCTTGCCCTCCAGGGTATGAGGCTTGCCGATGGTCTGATGATTCAGGATACCGTCTCTGACCTCAAAGGTCAGGTTCAGACCCTGCCCGTTCCTCTCCAATCTGTCCACGGTACGAACACTCTGCTGACTGTGTTCAAAGCCGATGGGGCATACTCTGTTCAAGGCTCTCTCTCCCGCATGTCCGAAGGGGGTGTGCCCCAAATCGTGTCCCAGTGCAATGGCCTCCACCAAATCCTCGTTCAGCTTCAGCGCCTTAGCGATTGTTCTGG
>JAEDMI010000365.1 GCA_016303085.1 Acetatifactor sp. | reverse complement strand
GAAACATCGGTGTCCATGAAAATCCAACTATTCCCCGTCTCCGGATTGTTTGCCAGTGCAGTAATCAGATTCGCCGTAGCGCCGCCAAGGCTGTGCCCGGTAATGAAAAAGGCACGTGACTTATCATACAGATCCTCGTGGGCATTGGCATACGCCTTCACGGCCTCCCAAACCTTTTTCTCAAAGTCTTCAACATAGTCGTAGGCCATATAACCCAGGAATTCTCGGTTCGCCTTCGCAAAGTGGTCCCCGATAAACTCTCTTTTGACTACGGATCCCCGGACAACGATGAATATGAGATTCATCTCTTCGCCGTTCAGCCGAATCGGAAGGTGGGCAATGCTGAAAGCATTTTCTCCGCCGTAATTGAAGTTTTCGATATTTGCATCTTCAATACCCAACTGGTAGAAGAGCTGGCAAATCTCCTGCTCACCCCTGCCTGCCGCCATACAGAGCATCGCGCCGAGCGTTGCCAGTTCATTGTCATACACATAGGCTGATTTCTCAAACAGGCTATTTCTGAACTTTACGGACGCTCCGGCATAACTGACCAGAATCCCCGGCATATATTCGTCCGCACCATCCACGTCTGACACCCATTCATATGCCCTGTCCGGCCACCAGCCATCCGGGTAATCTACAACAATTCTGTTGTTTTCCAAATGATAATAGATAGAGTCGATACCGTTCTGGAAGGGCTCCGAAGCGGTGGTGCTGTTCTCTTTGCTCCAGACGAAATCCCGGCTTTCATATCCGCCGTCCGCTCTGCGAAACACATAAACGCCGCGCACCTCGCTGGTGTCTGACTCCTTGATGATGTACAGCTCTCCCTGATCTCCATCGTCGTACCGGTAAGTACCGATCCAGTCCGTTGAGCTTATTTGCGCAGGTAAATATTTAATTTGATAACCGCAGGCTTTCAGGAAATCTCCCCATCCCTGACGAATCGCTGTAAAAGACTGCAGAGGCATGGCGTCAAGCTCTTCTGTTGTTGCGGTACGCAGATATTCAACCTGCTGGTTTTCTCTGAACGTATAGATATATGCCTGGGAGGACTGCCCGTCTGCCGCCCCGTTGGTGATAATCAGCTCCGGGTAATCGTCCCCCGCAACGTTGTAAAGACAGGCTTGTATTTCTGCATCGTCAAAATATTCCTGTCCCATGTTCCGAAAGCGCCCGTTTAAGAGAAAATTTGCGAATTTGAGGTTCCATGGATTCGCATCCACATCCTCCAGATATATATCGGTATTTGGCGTCATATATCCGGCAATTTTCAAGGCCTCTTTTTGCACAGACACCGGAGCAGAATCTGCATACTCCACAGAAAGGATCATGAGCCTCGACAAGTCGTCCCGGCTGTAAAACGCCACAATTTCATTTCTGGTCGGCTGGAACAGCTCATAGAACATGAGATCGCCCATTCCGTAACGATAATCGCCGTCGTAGTAGTACTGACGTATGCTAAACAGGTATCCCTTCTCCTCATCCGCTTCCTCATAGCTGCTCTTTCCGCCTGAAGCATCAAATTGGGATCGATCATAGAAGTGTATCCAATTGGCCCCCTCATAGCCGCCTTCTGACCAGCGATATTTCTCCGCAAGGGATCCTGGTATTGTAATATCAAAACCGCTGAAGATTTCTGTTTGTATGGTTACTTCCTCGGACGCAGACATCGCCACGGCAGGAACCGGCAGACAGAATATGAACATGAGTACTGACAAAAATATTGCAATCTTCCTTTGCATAATCTCCCTCTTCTTCACGCCTTTTGTATAGCGAGATGCATTTCCTGCTAACTCGCAGGTGCGAAACAGAACTCCGATGTTCCAAACACCTCAGAAATTGTCTCGCTTGAATAAATAACCTTATCCTCAAAGCTGAGGTATAAATTTCCTGCCTCAAAACGTGCCGTTCCCTCAAAATCACCAAATTCCGAGGTTACCGTTCCCGTATGGCCAGATATCGTAATCGTCAATTGATCTCCAAACAATCGGTAAAAGCTGAGGTTTCCTGAAAGAGTGGAGGCATCGACGGCATCCAAGTGAAGAGAACCTTCCATATCGCTGTTTTCCCGTTTCCATACCCAATCACCTTCGTAATCGTAGGC
>JAEDMI010000364.1 GCA_016303085.1 Acetatifactor sp. | reverse complement strand
CTCTGATATCTTTAAAATTTACCGCATTTTTTCCCGCAGCAATAGCCCCGGATGTCACCAGAATTACATCCTTGCCCTGGTTCCTGATGTCGCTCAGCTCCCTCACCAGCTTTTCCATGCGAATATAATCCATATCCCCCGTCTCCCTGTGGGTCAGGGAAGAGGAACCAATCTTCACCACAATCCGCTTTTTGTCTTTCATTTGTTCTCTCAAACTGCTCATCTTTTATTCCACCCGTCTTTTTTATTCACTCCGCCGTTATCCCGCTTTAGCGCGCTAATTCATAGCAGTTCCTATTCTACTTTCTTTTATCTGTTACGTCAACCATAAACATTTTGCAATGCCGCATGGCCATGTGAGACTGTACGAGACACCGGTATTTGGGCTGCGTAGGGTTGAACTGATACCTTGGCTCATTGCCATGGTGCATACTCTTCTGCAATCATCTCCGCCACCCGAAGTCCATCCATGGCTGCAGAGGTGATTCCTCCGGCATATCCGGCGCCCTCTCCGCAGGGATACAGTCCCCGAATTGCAGACTGCAGTGTATCGTCTCTTCCGATTCTGACAGGCGAAGATGTTCTGCTCTCCACTCCCAGCAGTATCGTATCCGGGCTGTTAAAGCCCTGAATCTGTTTTCCGAAAGCCTCCATGCCATCCACAAAAGCCTCATTGCACTCTTTCGGAAGTATCTTACTCACATCGGCCCAAACATAGCCGCCTTTACATTGCGGTAAAAAAGCCTGCATATCGTTGTTTTCTACAGAAGTCTCTGTCCCTTCTGCCATCTCTTCCACGTTACTTCCGCCGCCCCATTTCCTGTCATGAACCACCTGCTTCTTAAACACCTCGTACCTTTGAGCGGGAATTTTCCCCTGTCCCAGCTCATAGGCTTTTCTTTCCAGCCTTCTCTGGAATTCAATCCCCGCCAGAGGGTGTTCTGAACCAAAGTCCTCCGGTGTCACCGACACGATTACGGCACTGTTTGCACTGCTTCCGTTCCGTCCGCTGTAGCTCATGCCGTTCACCGCTGTACAGCCCTCCTCGGAGGAAGCGTTTACCACATACCCTCCGGGACACATACAGAAGGAGTAGACGCCTCTTCCGTTCTCTCCCTTCGCAGTCACCTTGTAGGCTGCGGCTCCGAGTTTGCCCGGCTCTTTTCGTCCGTACTGGCTCTCATTTATCATCACCTGCGGATGCTCCACACGCAGACCCACAGCAAAGGATTTTGCCTCCATGGGCACCTGATTTTCGTACAGCATGGAAAAAGTGTCTCTGGCACTGTGGCCGATTGCCAGTACCATCTGTTCACAGGGTATTTTCTCGTTTCCGTTTATCACGGCTGCCCTAATTCTTCCCTCTTGTATCTCCAGATCCGTCACCTGACTCTGAAAGCGTACTTCCCCGCCAAGTCGTACAATCTCGTTTCTCATATTTCGCACCACATCCCGAAGCACATCCGTGCCGATATGCGGTTTTGCCTCATAGCAGATGCTTTCCTTTGCTCCGAATCTGACAAAGGTCTCCAGAACAGCAGCATTCCTGCCGTCCTTGTCTTTCACAAGGGTGTTCAATTTCCCGTCGGAAAAGGTTCCGGCACCTCCTTCCCCAAACTGTACATTGGATGCCGGATTCAAAACACCCGTTCTCCAAAATTCTTCTACATCTCTCTGCCTTTCCTCCACGCATTTCCCCCGCTCTAACAGAATGGGGCGATATCCGTGTAAGGCCAGGAAATATCCGCAGAACAGCCCCGCCGGGCCCAGACCCGCAATGACTGTCCGATGTTCCTGCCTCTTATTACCTGATTTAGGGAATCGGTAGCTGACGGGAACTGATTTGCATACCAGATTTTCCCTACCCTTGAATTTATGTAGTACCCTGTCTTCATTTTTCACCGTTACATCCAGAGAATAGCTGTAAAATAAATCCGGCTTCTTTCTGGCATCTACGGACTGACGTACAATCTTCATGTCCAAAATATCCCCGGCAGGAACGCGAAGAAGCTCTGCCGCTTTATTCACAAGCTGTGCCCTGTTATGCTCTGTCTTAATTTTTACCTGATTTAAACGTAACATTCTCCATCTCTCCGTCTGCCGCATAT
>JAEDMI010000363.1 GCA_016303085.1 Acetatifactor sp. | reverse complement strand
ACCGGAAAGACAGCGGCTTTTGCCATTCCTATGATTCAACGGATAAATGCCGATAGCAAAAGACCGCAGGGAATTATTCTTTGCCCGACCAGAGAACTTGCCATGCAGGCAGCGGAGGAAATTCGTAAGCTGACCAGATATATGCATGGTGTCAAAGTGCTGCCTGTGTACGGCGGACAGGATATCGGCAGGCAGATTCGCTCGCTCAGCCAGGGAGTCCAGATTATTGTTGGGACGCCGGGAAGAGTAATGGATCACCTAAGACGCCATACCATTAAGACAAGCGAGATCAGGATGATTGTTCTGGATGAAGCGGATGAAATGCTGAACATGGGCTTTCGGGAGGATATTGAGACGGTGCTGAAGGATATGCCGAAGGAGCACCAGATGGCACTTTTTTCTGCAACCATGCCACAGGCAATTTTGGATATCACGGGAACCTATCAGAAAAATGCTGTCTATGTGAAGGTAACCCCCAGGGAAGTAACCGTGGCGGCAATCAAGCAGGCATATTACAGAGTCGCCAGGAAGGACAAATTTGAAGCACTCTGCAGATTACTTGACTATTATCATCCGGAAAAAAGCCTTGTTTTCTGTAACACGAAAAAGATGGTGGATGAGATCACAGGCATGTTGAAGGACAGAGGTTACGAGGCAGAGGGACTTCACGGTGATCTGACGCAGAATCAGAGAGATACGGTGATGAACCTTTTCAGAAGCGGAAGATGCAGACTCCTTTCTGCAACCGATGTGGCGGCAAGGGGAATTGATGTCAGTGGTGTAGATGCTGTTTTTAACTACGATGTTCCTGAGGACATTGAATACTATGTTCACAGAATCGGAAGAACCGGAAGAGCCGGCAAGGCAGGCCGTTCCTTTACCCTGGTTTCGGGAAAGGAAATTTTTAAGATACGTGATATTGAAAGAATCTGCCATACAACCATTAAGGAGAGAAAAATACCCTCCGCGAAGGATATTGTAAAGATAAAGTCGGGAAAACTCTTTGCTGATGCTATGGAGGTAATGGAAAACACCCGGCTTGATGAGATCAGGGAGAGGATCGTGTTTACAGCGGAAGAAAACGGATTTTCCGTGCTCGATCTGGCAGCGGCCTTCATGTATATGAATATGGGCGAGGAGCCTGTTGACATAAGGGAAGAGAAACCGTTTTATGAAAGAAGCGGACGTCATAAAAGCAATTCAAAGGATGCGGGAAGAAGACCGGGGCATAAGGATAAAAAATCCTTTGAAATATTCAGGCAGGAAAAAAACAGACAGGATAAAAAGAAAAGCTACGGGAAAAAAGACTCAAAAAAGAGAAATAATAGGAATAATTAAGAGATAGATTTCGTTTGTCACAGAATGCTTTCTATGATACTATGAAAAGTAGTGCGTAAGTACCGGGTATTCTAAACGGGGTTGAGAAAAGGATTGTTCAAATGGAAGAAAAGGAAATAAGAAGAAAAGAAGCATCTGCGGCAGCGAGAGAACGCAGACGCAAGCATAGAAAAAAAGTTGTTTTGGCAGAGAAAATTGCCATTGCGCTTGTCGGTGTAATCATTCTGGCAGGCGCTGCCGCAACCGTTATTTACATGATGCCGGGCATTCAGGTGGACAAGCAGCTTTCTGCGGTAGATGAATTTGTAGAGTCGATGGATTATGAGGAGGCAATTGCATCCTGCGAGGAAGCATTAAAGATCGATTCCAAATCCGTAAAGGCTTATCGGGCGATGGCCGGTGTTTATCTGACGCAGGAGGATCGCGAAGCTGCAGAGCAGGTGCTTTACCGCGGTTGGGAGACGACCCGGGATGAAGGGCTCTTACAGGAATACTGTGTGCATCTGCTAAACGATGCGGTGGCAGATATTAATGAGGGAAACTGCAGCCTGGATACGCTTGACAAGACAGTGCTTTCGGTTGAAAGCAATCCTTACAGTGAGGATGGAATTAAGCTGCTGGATGCCTGCTATGAACGGTTGTTTATGACAGAAGAAAATAGACTTTTCTGTGAGGAGGAAGAAGAAAGCTGTGGCTTTGACAGATATCTGGATATCATGAACAGACTTCTTACTACCTGTGAAGAAACACAGAATGAGGAGCTTAAGGCAGAAGCTGTCAAGTTTGC
>JAEDMI010000362.1 GCA_016303085.1 Acetatifactor sp. | reverse complement strand
TGTTTACTACATGTATCCATTTTAACAGAACATATGTTCTTTTGTCAAGTTTTTTTTGCATTCATCCCCTACCTGCAGAGGAAGGGGTATTCTGCGTTTATTTTGATAAATGAGCGGCATTGGCCGGGAAACATTCCCCGGAACATACAGTCGAATCGGGCGGCTATCTACAGCTCCGGTTTTGTTGATATACTGCACATCTACCGTATACTGTTCGATATTTTCCAAAGGCGGCAAGTCCTTTCTCGCCTCTGTTTGCAGGGTGAATGCATTCGCATAATCCATCCAGTGATCTCCCAGTTCTGTTTTCAGAGAATGGAATACCCAGAATATTACTCCGGCGATTAGTAAAACAACAGCAAGGATAACGACCATAATGATTTTAAGTGTTTTTTTCATAGTTCCTCTCTTTTATGATGTCACGATTGCAGCGATACTTGCTGATCCTGATACAATGGGTTTACCATGATTTCCGGGGTGTCTCCGATAAATGCCTTTGCGGCTTCCTCGTCACCTTGCAGCTGCCACAGGAACCAAGCCATTACATAACCGTCATTCACTGTGCCGTTACTGCCATGATCTGTATTCACCCTTCTGGCCATGACCTTGTTTCCTGCTATTTGGTCATATATGGATGTCAAGCTTTCTAAGGTTATAACTGCATCATCCCCTCCACCGGCACCGGAAATCAGCATAATCGGCGTGTTGATCAAGGATGGATCAAATGGCCATTCCAATTCAAGCGCTACCGGCTGGTTCGTGGGCGACAGTGCGACAGCAGCTTTGTATATGTCCCTGTGATCCGTATTCGTTATGGCATTGATCACACCAACGCCTCCTTGCGAATGACCGATAATGCCCACATGGTCAAAATCCACTTTTTGATAGAAAATGCTCGTCTCGCCATTCTCGCCCTTGTAATCATGCAACCGCTCCAGATGACGGATGCACATTTCAGCGCCAAATCCATTCCAGGAATAGGTTTCCTCTGTTGCGATGACGATAAAACCGTGGGAAGCATAAAATTGATGCTGCGCTTTTGACAAGGAGCCTTTCCAACCTGTACCATTGCAGACAACGATCACAGGGTAGGTTCTATTTTCCGTCTCCAATTCTGCTGGATAACTGATCTCGTATTTTTCAAAGCCCTGCATCGTGGGTTCTACATAATACGATGTAGCATAAGGGCCGTCGGTCAGGTAAGCTGCTTCAACACTTCCGCCAGTCGCAATGCTTTCACGGTAAGTATCCTTTAAGGAAGCATCCCGGTGCGTAAGCCAGAAGAGGAATACGGCAATCAAAATGATGATTGCGGCAAGGATAATACCTATTATTTTCAACACTTTTTTCATTTACCCTCCTCAAATTAGAAAATTTATTAAAGTTCCTCTCCAGCCAGAATTTCCCGCTGCTTCTTTTTACTGAATCCTCCAAGAACAAGTTGATACGATTTATCCAGTAAATCCTTTAATAGATCATCAGGAACTTCACCATCCGGTTTTATTGAATTCCAATGTACTTTATTCATATAGTATCCAGGTATGATATCCTCATACTGCTGCCGCAGGAAATCACCCTCTGATGGTTCAAGCTTCAGTGTAATATAATATGGCTCGTCATCATCATCCAAACAGACGGCAGCAAACATCTTTCCACCTATTTGATAACGAATCCAATTCCAATCCTTCTGGAGATCCTTTGTCACACCTGGCTTACAAAGTAAATATTCATCAATCCATGTATATCTCATCAGTCAATTCTCCCTTTACATTCTTGCTCAATTTTTACATTCTATACTTTGTCAGAATTTCACTACTTCTGCCTCCGTCTGAAAACTGCTAAAGATTGCTTCTGCATTTTGAAAGTAGAATACTGCTGTGTTTCCATCATCCGCAGAATACATGGCTTGAAGAGAAGGGTAATCTTCCAGCATAGACTGGCGTGCTTCCCTTCTGTCATCTTCGATCAATTCGCCTGAAACACGAAGCCACTGATTATTAGTGAATGCACAGATTTCTGCTTTTGGATTTGCCTTGAGCTGTTTATATACGGCTTTTACTTTTCCAGTCTGAATATACAGCCCATTTTCTCAACCTCCATTTTAGTTATGTACAAAACTCTATAACCCTATAT
>JAEDMI010000361.1 GCA_016303085.1 Acetatifactor sp. | reverse complement strand
ATATTGGGGTGGATTTCCTGTTTGTAAAGGCTTTCGGGATGGGAGTTGCCGGGGTAGCCTGGGCAACCTTTTTGTGTCAGGGTGTCAGCTGCGTCCTTGCTGTAGTTTTTGTGTTGCGCCGGTTAGCAGCAATCAAATCGGAGCAAAAGGCAAAAGCCTTCTCATGGCTGCTTTTGGGCAGGATCGCGGTGATTGCCGTTCCCAGTATTCTGCAGCAGAGCTTTATCTCTGTGGGAAACATTGTTTTGCAGAGCGCCATCAACGGTTTTGGCCCCTCTGTCATGGCGGGCTATTCGGCGGCGGTAAAGCTGAACAATCTTGTGATTACGTCTCTGACAACTCTCGGCAACGGTATTTCCAACTTTACCTCCCAAAATATCGGTGCGGACAAGCTGTATCGTGTAAAACAGGGTTTTCAGGCCGGAGTGAAGATTGTGTGGATGGTATGTATTCCTTTTGTGCTGCTCTATCTTTTGGCGGGACGCTTTCTCGTATACATATTTATGGAGGATATTACGGGAACCGCGATTGATACAGGTGTGGAGTTTTTGAGAATCGTGTCACCCTTCTATTTTGTTATTTCCATAAAGTTGGTTGCGGACGGTATTCTGCGGGGTTCGGGACTCATGGGAAGATTTATGATTTCCACCTTTACGGATTTGATTCTGAGAGTGATTCTGGCTTTTGTGCTTTCTGCTCCCTTCGGTTCCACGGGTATTTGGTGTGCATGGCCCATGGGTTGGATTCTGGGAGCCTGTCTGTCAACGCTGTTTTATCATAACGGCCCATGGAAAGAGTCGGCGATACCTGCGGAAAATTCATATTAATCGGCATTGACCTCCGAGCGTTATATTTTTCTCTGTTCGGTTTTGAAATAGTAGTTGACAGATATATCGCCTGATGATATATTGCATATATGATATATCGGCGAACGATATATCATCTGTTGGAAGGTTGAGGGAAACGGGGGAATGAAAGCATGGATAAAAATATACCGCTGACGGAAGCTTTATTCTACATCCTGCTTTCGGTGCGAAAGCCGAATCACGGCTACGGCATTATACAGGAGGTAGAACAGCTGACGGGAGGGCGGGTTACGCTGGGTCCCGGTACGCTGTACGGTGCAATACAGACCATGACGGCAAAGGGCTGGATTCGTATCTATAGTGAGGAGACAGATTCCAGAAAGAAAAAGCAGTATGTGATTACGGAGTTGGGAAGCAGGATTTTTGCGGAGGAGAAAAAGCGGCTGGAGGAGCTGCTGGCAAACGCGGCGCTTATGGAGGGAGAAAATGATTCAGTTTCGGATGTATTTTGACAAGGATAAGGAGACGAAATGGTTGAATGAGATGGCAGAGAAGGGCTATGCCTTGACCGGATTTTGTCTCGGGTTTTACAAATTTGAGGAATGTGAACCGGGAGAGTATATTTACCAGATCGATATCTCGGAGGGATTCTTTTCTGTTCACAGCAGCTATCGTGAGTTTATGAGTGATGCGGGCGTGGAAATTGTATGCCTCTGGGGACCTTGGGTATTTTTGCGGAGAAAAGCGTCAGAAGGCCCTTTTGAGCTATATACGGATGTGGAGTCTACTATCGCGCATTATACCAAAATCAGAAGACTGTTTAAGGTCTTATTGATTATGGAATTTTGTTGTTTATTTTTGGAAATTTCGGGAGGCATCAGAGGGGTGACGGCAGGCTGGGCATTTGCCTGTTTAATAGCGGCGTTTATAGTTGTTTTTGCAAAACAGGTAGTGCATTTAAATGTAACGCTGTCCGAATTAAAGAGCAGAATCGGTGAAACGGAAGAATGCGGCATCAGAGGAAGACAGCCCTCCGGTGTGCTTGCTGTGGGGATGCTGGTAAATTTCTGTGCGTTGATGATTGATAATCCCGCATATGAATTTATAAAGGGATTTCTGACGGGACTTGCCATTGTGCTGATACTGACAGGAACTGTGCTTACCTTTTGGAAAAGAAGATAGTGTTGCAGGAATCGAGAACAATTTGCTTGCAATTTGTCTTAATCTATGCTACAATTTCACATTGTCAAGGCGAACAGCTATTTAGCGTTTTCCTTGTATGGATGGATTCCCGAGTGGCCAAAGGGGACAGACTGTAAATCTGCTGCAAAT
>JAEDMI010000360.1 GCA_016303085.1 Acetatifactor sp. | reverse complement strand
TATTGATTTTTATATTGTTGGTGGGGAAAATAATAGGTGTGTTTCTGCACAGGGAGCGCCATGAGGAGGAACAACAGCCTCACGAGACCCATGTGCCTGTAGTGCAGGTCTTACATAATGTTTGGATTATGGAGGAAGATGAGAACGGCATACTTATTTTTTGTGACGGAGAAAGGGAGAACTATCCATGGGGAGCGGCTTCCAAAACTGCAGAAAACGGTACGGGAGAGGCGGAAGAGCAGGAATTGTATCACCCTGAAAAGAATGTGCGGGAACAGCTGGCTGATGTGACTCTGACAGACGAAAAGGTTACGGAAATTGTGGTGAAATCCGAAAAAATTAACGGACGTATCCTGAGCGCAGATGAGAATTATCTGGAGGTAGAAGGTTACGGAAGGCTGCCGCTGGCAGAGGATTACAGAGGGTATCGGCTCTACGACAGTCTGCAGATGTGTACTGTTCGTGATATATATTTCGGCTACAGTTTTACGGACTTATGTATAGAGGATGGAGAAATCTGTGGTATCCTCATGGTAAAGGAGGAGGCCATGGAGTATATCCGGGTGCTCATCAAGGCTTCGGATTATGCCTCTACCCTTCATGCACAGCCCGTAATCACGTCAGATACGGATTTTACGGTGGTATATGGCAGTTACGGGGACAGAAAGAGCGAATTACATCAGGCCGGAGAGGAGATTACTTTTTCCTATGACAGTCCCTATTTTGAGGGAGAACGGGTTTTGATTATTCCCGGGGTGCTGACAGGCAAGGTGACATTGAAAAATGTGAACCGTAATCAGGGAATTCCCTCTTATCGGGGAAGCATTGAGCTTTTGCAGACAGAGGAAGGCATTGCAATTATAAATGAAGTGCTGTTGGAAGAATATCTGTATAGTGTAGTGCCCAGCGAAATGCCGTCAAAATATCCGGGGGAAGCCCTGAAGGCACAGGCAATCTGTGCAAGAACCTATGCCTACGGGCATATGCAGCATGCCGGTTATCCGCAGTATGGTGCCCATGTGGATGACAGTACCTCATACCAGGTTTACAATAACATAACGGAACAGGAAAGCACCACCACAGCGGTGAAGGAGACCTACGGACAGCTGCTTTACACGGCGGATAATGCTTTGGCAGGAACCTATTATTATTCCACCTCCTGCGGAGTGGGAAGCGATGCAAACGTCTGGAAGACAGAGGCAGCACTGCTTATTACCTATCTGCGTGCGAAATCCCTGAGCAGGAATTCCATGGAGCAGACCCTTGCAGGAGGGGAAGAAGATAATGTAGGGGAGAGACTGCGTGACGAAGAGGCTTTTCGCGAGTTCATCTCCTCGGTAAACGAGGATGATTTTGAAGCGAACGAGGGTTGGTACAGGTGGAGCTATGAGGTAAAGGAAATTGACCCGGAATACATGCTGGATATGCTGAAAAAGCGTTATGCAGCAAACAGCAGGCTGGTGTTGACTTTGGAGGACGGGGAATATGTAAGCCGGGACATCGGAGAACTGGGTGAAATTAAGGATATATACATAGAGAAGCGTGGAGCGGGAGGTGTGGCGGATGAACTGGTAATTGAGGGTGAAGAAGGAACCTATAAGGTAATATCCGAACACAACATCCGCTATGTACTGAACAATGGCGAAGGCAAGGTCAGGCGTCAGGACGGAAGTGAGGTGGCAAGCCCCAATCTGCTTCCCAGCGGCTTTTTTGCGATAACAGCTGGTAAAAAGGACGGCAATGTGGTAGGATATACCTTAACCGGTGGCGGCTTTGGACACGGAGTGGGTATGAGCCAGAACGGTGCAAAGGAGATGGCAAAATGCGGTTGGAACGCTGAAGATATTTTGCTGTTCTTTTATGAAGACTGTGATTTAAAATGTATTTATGAGTAGGAGAGATAACGTGATGCGCAAGGCCTACCTGATATGGAGAAATTTTTCCCTGCAGATGAAGAAACAGAATATCAGCGCATACGCAGCAAGTATTGCTTTTTTCTTTTTCCTGTCCATTGTCCCCATGCTGATTATGGTTTGTACCATTATTCCCTATACCCCTCTGACAGAAGAAAATCTGGTTCAGGCGGTGACGGATGTAGTGCCGGATAAGGTGGATTCTCTGGCAGAGAGCCTGATGTCCGA
>JAEDMI010000359.1 GCA_016303085.1 Acetatifactor sp. | reverse complement strand
TGAACAAGGAGGATTACGATTTCTATCTGGATCTGAGAAGATACGGTTCCGTTCGGCATGCCGGCTTCGGACTGGGCTTTGAGAGGTGCGTGATGTACCTTACCGGGATGAGCAACATCCGTGATGTCATTCCCTTCCCCAGAACCGTGAACAACTGCGAGCTGTAAAGGGATAAATAAAAATTAATATTTTTGGAGATGAAAAGCATACCGAAATGTGGTATGCTTTTTTCATGAAAAAGAACAACAGAATAAAAATCGGAAAAATTGTAAATTGCATATTGATTACGGGTCTGACTGCCGGAGCGCTATCCACTAACCTGCCGGAGCCGATGGTTGCGGAAGCTACTACAATCGGTGAGGTGCAGGAAAATATTCATAAGCATCAGAATGAATTAGATAATCTGAATAATCAGATTGCGGATTTGGAGGACGAGCAGGATCTCATAGAAGAGCAGATTGCAGATTTGAATGCGGAGATTGTCAATACCATGGCAAGCATCGGCCTCCTGGAGGATGAGATTGCGCAAAAGGAAGAAGAAATTGCAGAGAAGCAGATTCAGATTAACGATACTCAGGCGGAGTACGAGGCGGCAGTGGCGCGGGAAGAAAGTCAGCGCCAAAATATGAGGGATTGCACCCGCATGATGTACGAGAACGATGATATCTCCTATTTGACCGCTATTCTGGAGGGAAAAGGACTCTCTGATATTCTTAATCAGATGGATTACATCGAGAGAGTGTATGAGTACAGCATGGGCAGGCTGGATGAGTTTGTGGAGACAAAGAATCAGGTTCATGACCTTTGGAACCGCTTGGAGGAGGAAAAGGCCGGGCTGGATCAGGACAAGGCAAATCTGGAGGCAGACAGAGCCACCATGGAGAGTCTGAAGGCGGATTTGGATGTGAAACTGGCAAAGAAAAAGAAGGAATCCGCAAACTATGAGGCAGAAATCAAGAAAGCGCAGCAGGAGGCGGCTGTTGCTAAGAAACTGCTACAGCAGGATCAACAGAAGCTGAAGCAGTTGCAGCAGGCCCAGAATGCTGCCAATATAGCCTTACAGCCCACAAATTATACATCTGTCATCGATGGTGCCCAGGGAAGTGAGCTTGGGAAAACAATTGCAAAATATGCCTGTCAGTTTATCGGAAATCCTTATGTGATGGGAGGAACCAGCCTGACCAACGGTGCTGATTGTTCAGGATTTACTTATAAGGTTTATCAGGATTTCGGTTATAGTATTCCCAGAACTTCATATTTACAGAGGAGTGCCGGAACCGAAGTGTCTTATGAAAATGCACAGCCGGGAGACTTAATCTGCTATGACGGACATGTGGCCATGTATATCGGCGGAGGGTTGATTGTGCACGCCAGCAGCGCCAAAACGGGAATTAAGGTCAGCAAAGCCCAGTATCGAACCATATTATCAGTCAGGAGAATCATTTAGTATGTTGAGAATCGGATGTCATCTGTCATCCTCCAAGGGGTTCCTAGCCATGGCGAAAACGGCGGAGTCCATCGGAGCTGCCACCTTTCAGTTTTTTACCAGAAATCCCCGGGGCGGCGCAGCAAAGGAGTGGCTGCCCGAAGATATCCGGGCCATGCTGGAATACTTTGAAAAAGCGGGAATTGCCAAGCCGCTGGCTCATGCACCCTATACGTTAAATGCCTGTGCAAAGGAGGAGCGGACAAGGGAGTTTGCCCTGGAGACTTTTGCGGATGATTTAAGGCGCTTGGAGATGATTCCCGGTGTTATGTATAACTTCCATCCCGGAAGCCATGTTGGACAGGGGGCGGAGGAAGGCATTAGACTGATTGCCGATACACTGAACAAAACACTTTGGCAGGAAATGCACACCACGGTACTTTTGGAAACCATGGCCGGTAAAGGAAGCGAAGTGGGCCGCAGCTTTGAGGAGTTGCGTGCAATTCTGGACCGGGTTGAATTGTCGGATAAGATGGGTGTCTGTCTGGATACCTGTCATGTGTGGGACGGTGGATATGACATAGTAGAGCATCTTGACGATGTGCTTGGTGAATTTGACCGTATAATCGGCCTGGAACGTCTGCATGCCGTTCACCTCAATGATTCCATGAATCCGTGCGGAGCTCATAAGGACAGACATGAGAAAATCGGGCAGGGAC
>JAEDMI010000058.1 GCA_016303085.1 Acetatifactor sp. | reverse complement strand
GTTTTATTTGCGGTCTACGACTCCGCGCGGCCAACGCTCACTTGGCTACTCTGGGATACTCTTTTTTCTCTTCCGCGCCGCAAATCGGGCAGCGGAAAGTCAAAATATCAACAACAGGTTCGGCGGTTTCATCCACCTTGCTGTATATGACCTGCATTTCTACGTCACAGTGCTGCATATGTTTCCTCCACTGGTAATTCCTCGGCAAATGCTTCCGGCGTTTCTGCGGTCATTCCTTCCGGCTCTGCCATCGGCATTTCAGGCATCTGCTGTGCTTCTCTGGCTTTCAGGATTTCCGCAAACTTGGCCTTGGGCGCGTTCGCATCCTCATCCAGCGCGCCCACATATTCCTCAAAGGTGATAAAACCAGCCGCCAACGCGTTGTCCAACGCCTGCTGTCTTGCATACCGGCTGTAAGGATTGCCGTCTGATACATCAATGCGGATTTCCGGTTCCAGCCCTTCCAGCATTGCGGCGGTGATCGTTCCTTCCTCGGTTTCAATTCCGTTCACTCCGTAGGCCGTCAGCATATCCAGCCAGATCATGGCGATGTCCTCTACAAACTGTTTTGCCGCGCTTTTCTGCTCGTTCAGGGGCACGGCCTGTGCATCCTTTACGGCAGCAATTGCCGCGCCGCTGGCCTGTTCCGGGTTGATGTTGCCCATTGCGTTATCGCCGGCATTGGCAAGGTCTCTGGTGGTCTGCATCATCTCTTCCTGCAATGCCTTTGCGTCCCCGCTGATGGCGGCAGGCTGAAGGTATGTAAATACCTCCTGCACTTTATTCACATTGCCGTATTTCACCCTGACAGGCGTTCCTACGGTGGAAATGCCGTCCGGGTTTTCAATTTGGCCCTCCACATATACAGGCTTGGGAAAGGCCGTTGCTTTCACGCTCTCCGTCCGGCGGTAAAGGGTTTTATTAACTTCCACCTGATTCGGGATAAGCCACCACACCTCACCAACCCCTCGGCTGCTGCCGTGCTTTTTCAGCCAGGTGAATTTGGCGATCGGGTAACGGCTCATTCCCTCAATGACCTGCGGCTTCTGGAACATCAAAGTCTGTGTGCTGCGGCAGAACATCACATTCCCGTTTTCACGGGTGATGTAAAGCAGAGTGGTGCATTTCTCGCTGCCGTCCCCCTTTACCTCGTTTTGCCACTCGTGCAAATCGTTCTCATCGCTATCTGGCTGTATCTGCTCAATGTCTTCCTCGCTCATTCCGTTCTGCCTGGCTTCTTCCCGCACGTCCGACACAAGCCGCCGCTCCTGCACAATGATGTAGGGCTGCTTCTGGATGTCCTGCTGCTGTTCATCCCCCAGATATACGTTATCGGTCTCTAACATCTGACTGCTCAAAGCGTCATCATAAAAATAAAGGAAACTGTCCCCGGTGATGGCCCCCTCTTTCACAACCTCCCACAGCTTTTCGTCCATTTTAAGCCTGTCCCACTTTTTTGCCGCGTACCCGTTTAACAGATTGCAGGCTTGCATCTCGGTTTCATCTGCGCTGTTGGGGCTGTAGTTGATGACCATGCTGTTCTGTGCGATCATGGCGGTCTTATAATCTACCGTTGGTTTAATGAAGTTGTATCGTGCCAGATCGTCCCCTAAACTGCCGTTGCTGTCGCTCCACTGGTCGCCCTCGTAGAACCGATGACATTTATCGGCTTTCGTGTACAGGCTATTTTTGTGATGCCAATCTACGCCGCGCCTGTACTTCTCCCATATCTCGGTCGCTGTTAATTCGTTCATTCAATCACCCCTTAAACGCGTCAATTCTGCGCTGTCGGTCTGCTGCCGCCTGTTCCGCTTCTGGCACAGGCTTGCTTTTTGGCGGCAAAATCGCCCTATGTTTCGTTTTTTCGCCCTCTGCGTCTCTCTTTCCTGATCGGTATGAAAACAGCAGAGACAGGCCATATATCAGCCCTGATGCTATAATCAAAACAGGTTCCATTAAATCACCCTCACTTTCTCGCCGAACCCTCCCGGGTCGGCCTTTGGTTTTTCGCTCGCAAAATTGTAATGCGGCTTTGGTGCCGGTCTTGCGTTTGGCCTTGGCCTGCCTGCCAGAAAATACCGTATAGCATCCGGGCCGTGTGTGTACTGGTGCGGCTCGGTTGCACAGTCGCTTGGGTTTCTTTGGTCAAACTGCAATGCCGGGATACTCTCGATCAGGTTTGAACAGTTGCGGAAAATGCAAAGGTTCGATGATGCGTTTCCCTCTTCGTCCGCAACGGGCTGCAACCATTCTTTCATATCCAGCCATCCGGCTACACGGTCATTGCTTGCCTTAGTCAGGCTTAAACCGTGCTGTGCGAAGATTTCAGCCACGCTGCGCCCTGTGTCCTGCCGTCTGTTCCAAAGGTCAGGCGGGGCAAATCTGGCGTATATCTGCTCATTCTCAGCGGCTTTTATCGCCGCCGCCGCTTCGCTGATAATCAGGTTGGGCTGAAATACTTCCCGGTACACATACGCCCTGCCCTGCCAGTCAACGGCGATCCAGTATGCCGCCAGCATATCCAGGCCATAGTCCATGCTGAAGTATCGCTTCCAGTCCTTTGGAATCTCAAACGGTTCGCAAGTATGTATCTCCCTGCGCCACTCGGAAAAATACTGGCCAACAAATAAATCCCAATCGCCGTCACGCCATGCACGTCTAAGGTCATCCGGCAGATTGTCCAGCATCTCCACATATCCGGGGTCTCTGTCCATCAGAACCTTATTATCGGTTACTTTTGCTTGAATAAATGTGTAGTCATCCGGATTTTCCGCTCCCTGATATTTGCGGTCGATAAACAGTCTTTTCACCCAGTGATGGCCCACCCCGCCGGGGTTGCAGGTCAAATACATCCGCTTTGGGAATTCGTTGGCACCACGCAAACAGGCCGTCAGTGTCGAAAACTGATACTCGGAAAAGTGTGTGGCCTCATCCATAAAGATGACATCAAATTCCTGTCCCTGGTATTGCAGCACATCTGCGTCATTGTCGCAGTAGCCGAACCTCAATCTGCTGCCATTGCAGAATGTGAATGACTTGTCGCTGTCCTTGTAGGTCGCTATCCCCATTAACTCGCCCACCAACGGCAGAATATGGTTCTCTCTTAATTCCGGGAATGTCCGGCGCATAATCAGCAGCTTTATGCCGGGATACCTTAGAGCCAGTAATTTGGCCTTCATACGGACGGCAAAGGATTTACCACCGCCACGTGCCCCGCCGTAGGCGATGAACCTGTTCTTTGCCAGCAGGAATTCTTCTTGCTTTGGTGATGGTGTTCCAATATCAATCTGCATATCTGGATGCACCGCCCATCACGATCTCTACCTTGTTATCCATGTTGCCCTCAATGGGCTGTACAGCTTTGCCATAAACCCTATCCATTACGGTTTCTGCGCACTTTATTCTTAAATCAATCTTTACTTCAGGGTTATTAACCGTCTCGATCAGCAGGGCCGCTGCTTTAGGTGCGGCAGCCTTTAACATCTCTTTTACATCCTTGTCAACTTTCGGCCTGCCGCTCGGGTTTCCGCTCTGTCCCTTTTCAAACGGTCTTCCTTTCCCTCGCTTCGCTGTTCCTTTGCTGTTTGCTGCCATATCCTCACCCCCTTTATGGCATGAAAAAAGCCCGCACCGTTTTGGTACAGGCCGTTGTCTTTTATACATTGCAATTAAATGTCCACCAGCACCCGCCCCATGCTGCCCTCGTGTGGATTACCCCGCCATTTGGCTACCTAAAAAATATGGCCCGACAGGAAAAGGAGAGAAATCCTGTCAGGCCGGTGTTTTTATTACTTTCTATTTTATATTATATCAGAAAAAAACAGTGCAAAACAGTGCATTAAGGTGCATCTTTTATGATTTTCAAAAAAAGGTCCAGTGCAGCCTTATGTTTCCGGCTGTATGTACTGCTGTCTATGTGCATTTCCTCGGCTATCTGATCTGCCTTTTTGAACAGCACGTATCTCTTATACAGTATTTCCACATAATCAGGATCGGTTATCTTTCCGATTATGTCCGTTACCTGCCTTTTAAGCTTAACATAATTATCGATTTGCCGGTCTAAATCAGATTCTAAATCTAATATTCTCGCAGCTGCTCTGCCTATTTTATCTCCGCTGCCGCCTTTCGGTGCGCTGCTATACCGTGTCGATACTCGGGTGGCTAATTCTTCCAGTCTCGCCCTATCCTCCAGCTTATTATTAATATTAACGTCATACAGTTTCACCTTTAGCAGCTGCTGCTTTGCCTCATGCATTTTATCTCCCCTTTCAGATCATTCCTTTCGCTGCCGCATTAACATATTTCCCATAAGACATCCCGTGCTCTGCTGCTATCCTCATAACGCGGATTATCTCTTTTTGGTTAGCCCCTGGCTTCTTCGCGGATTTCTCTTCATAACGTATCTTTAGTTTTTTCTTCGTCGCTTCGTAACGGCATTCTGGGCAGCAGTAAAGCATATTATTGGTTATTTTTTCGAATGCTTTCCCACACCACTCGCATTTAACTGTTTTCATTTTACCTTCCTTTTACCCTCCTTATTTCGTAAACAAGCTGCATTGTGCAGGTTCCTTAAAAAGCGGTTCAATCATTTTCTCTTTGGCCTTTAGATAAAAATTCTTATCTACCTCAAATCCATAGCTGTTTCGCCCAATCTCGTATGCTGCTCTAAGTGTCGTTCCGCTTCCGGCGCACGGATCAATCACTACATCGCCTGGGTCTGTGAATATCTCAATCAGGCGTTTCAGTACCCCAATAGGCTTCTGAGTTGGATGGATCTTTGGAACATCCTTTGAATTATCGCGTTTCCAATCAAACCAGTTGAAGATCATCTTACCATTGTTATTAAACTTTGGTAGTTTGTCCCGGTAAAGAACGACCGCCATTTCCGTCGCTCCCACAATCTTCATGTTTGCCTTCAGGACCTGAGCGGAATAATTTTTTACGAAATAAATCGGATAGCTGTGCATGAATCCATAGCGCTTTCCGTACTCGATCACCATCTGTGCCTGTTCGAAAGCGCAGAAAACAATCATAGCCGGGGCTTTATTTCTCTGTTTAGGCTCTTTAATAAGGAGCCGATTGCAAAAATGCATATACTCCGCAATCTTGAAATTGCTATCAGTGTTGAAAAACTGCTTTCCGGCCTTTTTACTCTCACCGTTTTTATTGTCTCCGCCTATGTACCATTCCGGATTACTTGCATATGCATTAACGCCCAGATTATATGGGATATCCGCAATTACAAGCTGGGCTTTAGGTATGCTGTATCGCTTGTAATTTTGGAAGTTGTCATGGTATAGTTCGCATTTAACTTCATTCATTTTCCCACCCTTTCCCCCTTATCTGCTCGATTCGTCTTTTCATCCCATAGGCCGCTACTTCAGGATCATCCCCAAATTCTTCTTCCAAAATCCGCTGTGCCTCTTTTTCCACGGCTGTCAGGCGGTCTTTTCCGAATCCGTATAAGTTATTTAACGCAATGGCAATTAGATTTCCACAAAAAGTAAAAGCATCTGCATGGGCGTTGGCTATTTCTTTATTCTTTCGTTGCTGTAGCTTCACAGCATATGCGTTTTTCAAGGCTTTTCCTCCACTTTCTCTGCTGTACTGATTCCATTCGCTCAATACCGCGTGTCAGTACGCTTACCCCTGTGCATCCTATCAGCACTTCATATTGCTTTATTAGGTCTATTGCTTGTGATTTGGTTATGTACTCATTGGTCATTGGTTCACCGTCCGTTCTGCTGTGCTGTGTGTAACCATATGAGGGCATTTAATGCTTACCTCAATATGTGGACAATCCTTTAATATCCAATAGCTTTGACTTCCGTTTCTTTTATCGGGAGGAATTGTGGCGTTCAAAATAGCTTGTACACCATTTTGGTAAAACTCTTTCCACTTACATACAGGCTCACAAACACAGCAATTGCATTTTTGCGAAATATTCATTATTCTTTCCTTTCTCCCACCTGTTCAAAATAGAACACTATCGGCTTTGGATTTTCTATGACATTCCCATATGCAAGACCGACCTTATATATATAGTTTTCACGCAATTTTCGTGGGATTTCTTGGATATACTTACGGAATATTGCAAGGCTGTTTGCTCTCTTGTAATGGTTGCACATTCGGCAAGCTGGCATAAGGTTGGATATATCATCACTTCCGCTTTCGTTCCATCCTCGCTTGGGAACAAAGTGATCTACCTGCATATCCTTGTATTCTATTGAACGACCACAATAGGCACATCTGCCGTCATACTTGACATACACAGCTTGCCTAATTTTCTTGCTAAATGCCATTATTCTTTCCTTTCTCCCCTTGGTTCTCCGTAACTGCAAAAATCGTTTTCATTCATCCATGCTTCGGGTACAATTTCGAGGCAATACCCTCTGTGAATATTCGCTCTATCGCGAGACCAATACTTGCAATCCTTACATCTGACCACAGGGACAGCATCAATGGTGGGCTGTTCATCAAGGGATTCCATCAAATCGTCCAGTATTTCGCAAAAATCATCTTTCCACCCTCTGTTTGCCAGTTGCAAATCTGCAAGATACATACATAATCGGTCCGCATCGATTAACCGCATATTATTCACCATCCATTCTCAATGCCAACTTAAGCATAGGATTTCCTCGATACATAAAGTCAATGGTTTCATGTTCGCTAAACGGCCCATAAGACCCTTGAATACTATCAAACATAATTTCAGCCAAGTCATTTTTCCATTTGTCTCCAAAACGAATGGTGCAAAGATTGATAAACCATATGGTCGAAAATTTAATGCCCGTTGGGGTTTCCCAATCAATTACCCTTTGAAAGCCGTATTCATCCCCAAGTGGTTTTTGTCTTACTGCAACAAGACCAAATTTTTCAAGTGTTTCCTTTAGGGTGTCAAATGTTTCGGTTGTATTATTTACTTTCCAATAGGTTTTTCCCATTTCAATTTTCATAATTATTCACCATCCTCCCAACAATCCTTCATATTGGGGTTTCTTCGACAGCAGGAGCATTTTTGAGGTCTTTTTCTTCCTGCCCATATGCAACCGTCACAGTTCCCAACTTCCACAGCATCTACAGCAGGGGCTTCCATAACCGCCATAATTACATTACCGTAATTTTGAAAATGTAAATCTTCCAAGCGTTTCTTTAACGCTTCACGGCTTATCAAATCTCCATTGTTCATTCATCTGCCCTCCTGTTCCATGCTTCAACGGCTTCTTTCTCGCTCTTAAACATTCTTTGGCTTCTTCCCATACAGGAAGTATCACAACACTGAGGTACAAAAACCTTTTCCCGGTATTCGTAATACAATGTGCCGCTGGCGTACTTCGTAGAGCGAAGAAACTTAGCGTTCTTTGGAATTTCTGCCTTCTTATGAACATACTTTGAGATTGAATCAAACCTTTCGTGCATTACTACTTCTCCCCCACAAAAAGGGCAAGGTTTAAGGTTCATGTCTCTGCCTCCTGCAATTTAACAAGCATAAAATCTGTTACAGGGAATACAAGCTCCTTTGTGATTTTCCCCGTATAACCATCAATTTCAATCTCTTTGACATCTGTAATTTTTGCTTTTAGTCGTGTTTTCATGTTTTCATCTAAAAAATTATGCATCCAGCTTTCAAAATCTTTTCTGTTTGCGTCTTTTAGCGCCACCATAACATCACGGGTCGCATAATAAAACTCCGTATCAGCGCCCCCACCACAATAATTCCAATTTCTCGCAAGGTAGATTCCATCATAATACTTATGCTTATACAGTTTAAGGTTCATTCCTCTTCCTCCTTTAATAGCCATTCTGCAAGCCCATCTAAACAATCTATTAAGGTTTGGTTTCTGCACTTATTTTTCATCGGACAGTGATAACAATCTGCAATGTCGCACATAAACTCTGCCATTTCTTCTACACTCATGGCTTTTATATTTTCATAGTTGTTCATTTTTTGTTCTACCTTTCTTATACCCCCTAACATAATCAATGTGAGGGTAGCATTTGTTAGGGCAGTTCGGTTTCTTCTTGCACTTATCACATGGGTTTTGCATAATCATAAACACCCTGTTCAATCAACCTTGTAACGATGCGTTTAATCATAATGGGAGGTACGGACATACCGCAAAAATATGTAACAATATCCCATTTCATTTCAGGAAAACAATAATCTTCCGGGAAGGTCTGTGCGTGAATTATATCTTCAAGGGAAATCTTTGTCTTTTCCGTACCCCTATAATAGTCCATTTTGGCAGTTATTGTTTGCAGCACATTTTCTTCCCAAGCGATTTTCTGACCGAAACATCTTTCTTTTTCACCTAATCGGGCAAAAATGTCTATAAACCGTTTATCTTCTCTGGTTGCCAAATTCAGCAATCTGTTGCATTGTGCTGCTTTAACCGCATTGCCAACGCCACTTTTAATTTCTCCGTATGTGATGGGTTCATAGTTGAAAGTCATATCCAATTCTCTTGGGTCGGTGTTTAGGTCATTTCTTATTGCGATAAAAAACACACGGTGTCTGGTTTGCGGCACCCCCATATTCTCACCCTTTAACAGCCAATGGTGCATACGATAGCCGGCGGCCAGCATCTGCTTGTAAATGTTTCGCACATACTCAAATGATTCACCCAGCAGCAGACCTTCCACATTTTCCATAATGACGGTTTTGGGTTTCAGTTTCTTCACGGTGTCAATGAAAACAAAAGACAGATCATCAAGTGTTTGTTCTTTCTGACCCTCACGGAATTTCTTTTTCTTGCCCCAACTTTCCTCACGTTGCCCAGCCATAGAAAAGGTGGTGCAAGGGGGTGAGCCATCCAAAATATCAAGGCTAAACAGTTCTTCGGGGAGTTTGTCATTTTGCATGGCATTAAACTCACGAATGTCCATCAAAAAGTTGTGCTTTGGATGATGATTCTTTACATAGACTTCATTCATTTTGGGGTCGATTTCGCAGCAACCCAAAACCTCGCAGCCTGCCAATTTGTAACCCATTGTGCTGCCACCACCACAAGAAAAGCAAGAGAACACTTTTAGTCCATTCTTTTCCTTGGGGTAATCTTCAGCCATTGTCCACTTCCAATCTGTAGACTTTTTGGGTTTGTGCTTTTCTGCTTCTTCTATGGGTACGAAATCAAACAAACTAAATTCTTCCATTTCGTATGGAACGATCACTTAAACCATCCTCTCACATATTCCGCAGCATCAGCGCGGTATACAGCATCATTGCTCCCAACCATTGCAGACTGACCGCAAAATGTCCATCCTGCATCATATTGGTTATCAGGCTTCCGCTTGCTCCAACGACCATAAGCGCCGGGAATAATATCTCAGGTTTCATTTTTCATCGTCCTTTCCGTTCTTTGATTTCCACTTCGATGTAATTTTCTTCGTGCCAAAGGTGATGTATCTCATGCACCCATTGGCGGCTGTCATCCTGGATTATCCATCCTTTGACAGCGTCCTCTATCATCTTAGCCATCGCCGCATGGTTTGAAAGATCAAGCCTATCATTCCAGCGGAATGTAATGGATACAGGATTTTTTACCAGTCTCGGTTTAACGCCCTGTTTCCTAAGCTCTTCGTGTACAAGGAAATGCCAATATTCCGCATCTGCCTTGCGCTTCGCCCAATGCTTCCCGGACCAATAGGCGTTAAGTCCGTATTCCTTTGCCCACTGGCTTTTCCCTGCCTTTGTGGGTGGATATGGAATCTTAAATTTCATTTCACATTCCCCAATTCAAAACGCCTGTTGATCAAGTCCATGTCAAAGCTGATTTCTTTCTTTGGGGTTTCCCCTTTCCTCCGGTTTTCCCACGTTCTAACAGCTGCTTTCCAGTCTTTCATGGGTTCTTTCCCCACTTTCCATCCCTTGCTTTCGTAAAAATCCACAAATGCCTGTGCATCCAGTCCGTTTTTTCGTTCCAGACAATATGCTTTTACTTCTTCCACAGATGGCGGTATAAACCGCTTGGGCGCATTGCGCCCCTTTTCTTTGGAAGAGGGGGGATTATAGGGGGGAGAAGGGATAGGGGGTACGGGGGAAAGGGAAGAGGGGGGATTAAGGGGGGGAAACCTTTCTAAATGGCAATTGCTATCATTTGCTATCATTTGCCATCGTTTGTTAGAACCTTTTTTCCCGGCTTCACTTCTTTTTTGGGCTGTTCTGGCCTCTTTTTCAGCCATCTTGTCTATATTCTTCTTTGCTGCTGACCAAAGGTACTTCTCGTTCCCACGGAAATCGGGTTCTTTCCCCTGCCCTGCATATTCCAACAGGGCAGTAAACAATCTCCCTCTTTCTGCGTCTCCAAGCTCTTCCATGTCATACACAAAGTCGGTATCGACAATCAGACGCTTCATTACTTCCTCCTATGTACTTCCTTGTGGTGCCTTACTTATTCCTGCGGTTTGCCCTATCGACGATTCTTACGACATGCTCTATGTATCCGCAGTCTATCGCCTTTTGCCTGTTTTTTTCTTCCAGTTCTGCCAGGTGCTGCTTTTCCCACTCTTTGTGACGATCGCAGGTAAACCGACAAGTTCCGCTTCTTTCGGCGCAATCCTTTTTACATGGGCATTTCACAACTTCCCCTCCAAAAACAGTTTTGATTCCTCTCTCGACAAAATACCGTTGGTGTGTTTTCTCGGTTCGTCTTTTACAAATTCCGGGCATCCCTTGATGTAGTATGTGGTATGTAACGTCTGGCTTTTTGTGCCCCACGGGATGTATTCCACGAGTTCTGCGTCCCATCCGTCAACCGGCTTCAACGCCCGGCTCCAATTACACCCGCCACAGGCGTTTTGACAATCCCAGCAGATATTTTGTTTTGTGTTTTTACAATTATTTCCCATACTGATAATCAAAACGGTAAATCTTCTGATTCGCCATCAGTGGCGTCATATTCGCTCTCTGAGGCGTTTTCGACAGAGGATGTATTTCTTTCCTTGCTACCTACAAAAAACGCTCTGTCCACCAAAATCTCGGTCACGGTGCGCTTGTTGCCTTCCTTGTCTGTGTAGCTGCGGGTCTGAATGTTGCCCTGCACTCCGATCACACTGCCCTTTGTGAAGTATTTGCTGATAAACTCGGCCTGTCCTCTCCATGCCACGCAGTTGATAAAGTCGGTCACTTTTTCTCCGTTGGCATTCTTAAAGGCTCTATCCACTGCTACGGTAAAGGAGCAAGTGCTTGTGCCATTTTGGGTGGTTTTCAGTTCTACAGACTTCGTCATTCTGCCAATGATAATCGCAAAATTATAACTCATTATTTTCTCTCCTCGATTCATATCTTTTTTTCATGTGGTATGCTGCGTGTTCTTTTTGCGTCATAACCTTAAGGTTTTCAAGCCGGTTGTCTTTTCTGTCTCCGTTTATATGGTGAACCACTTCATCGTCTTGTAACAGCCTTCCAGCGGCCTCTGAAACGACCAAGCGATGTTGCATCACATATCCTTCGCTGTTTGCCATGAGGTGAGCAGGATAGTAAATCGCAATGTATCCGTCTTCTCTTAATTTCTGATGCCCAGCACACTTTATTTTTTTCGACTCTGATATTTTCTTTCGCTCTTCCGCAGACTTTACTCTACCCTTATGTCTTTGGGAAACCTCCAGTTTCTCTTCGTCACTCCACACATGGGGGTGAACAATGCGCCTATTATGTATGCCAGGGCATAATCCATACTTCTTAAACCAGTAATGAACCGTTACGGGGCTTACTCCGTTCTCCGCTGCAATGTCATAATAGGTTTTTTTGTTATCGAAGTACTCTTGGGTCAGAAACTCTTTGGTGGGCATGAACTTGTATTTCTTTCCCATTTATTTTTCCTCCAAAAATAAATTATTTCGTTTGTATTTGTTCTGCCTTGCGTATCTTTGCTGTGCTGTGCAACTACGGTTAAGCGACCAAACTTGCGATTAGTTAAATCCATTATTCGTCCCCCTCAAGGTAAGAACGATAAAACCGGCGCATCCATTCATCCATATCCCATCCGTAGGTTTTCATGGCAATGGTTTGCGCCATTGCTTTCAGCCGCACAGCAGCAGTATTGCTCTGGTGTACCGACATTGGGCTTGTCCTGTGACATTCCGGGCATAGGTTCACCCAAAGTCCGTATTCCTTGCTGTTATTTCGTCTGGCGCCGCCAAATATTTCGTGCCGTTCCATATTCCCGATTTTCAGGCAGCAGAAACAAGTATGCGGCGTAGTATCAAATAGGGACGGGGCGTATCTGTTCCTGTCAAGATTTACGCCAAATTCGTTAACTGGCATCGTTATCACCTCTTATAAGGCGATATTCGGCATATCTCACGGTTTCGCCGTGCCTGTT
>JAEDMI010000358.1 GCA_016303085.1 Acetatifactor sp. | reverse complement strand
AGGGAGCAAAAGATCCGCTGCTCAGCCGTAGACGATTTATTCAGAGGTTCCTTAGCAATCGCATTCCAGAAAGGGTTTTTCCTGTGAACAACATTGAATATTACAAGGAAATATTTGATCGCTATGGCGGAATGATGCGAACTTCACAGCTCGCTGATGAGAAAGTGTACTATCAGCAGCGAGAACAACTTCTCACAAGTGGTGTTATTGAAAAAGTTCGCAGAGGGTACTATCAATGGGTCAACCCCGATGATTTCAGCGAGGTTGGCACGGTAAAGCGCCTGTTCCCGGATGGGATTTTCTGCATGGATACGGCTCTCAGGTATTACGGGTACAGCGACCGCACCCCCGGGCAGTGGCATCTGGCAGTCAGTAAAGATTCTGGGAAATCCCGATTCCGCATCGACTATCCCTTCGTGAAGCCCTATTTTCTGGAGCCTGCGGTTCTGGAACTGGGCCTGACAAAAGGGAATATGGACGGGCACGAAATTCGGATCTATGACAAAGACCGCGTGATCTGCGACTGTCTGCGCTATCGCAATAAGATGGATAAAGAGATTTTCAACAAGGCAATTCAAAACTACGTCAACGATCCGGGAAAGAGCATTCCGAAACTACTGGAATATGCGGAACCTCTGCGCGTGAAAAGAACCGCAAAAGATTTGATTGGAGTGTGGCTGTAATGGCAGACATTGCCGCTTCTGTTCTTGCAAAACTGAAAAACAAGGCCAAGGCTTCCTCCATCAGCTATCAGCAATGCCTGCAGCTGTTCTTCCAGGAAGAATTCCTGCGGCGGTTGGCTGGCTCCAAATATGCGGAGAACTTTGTGCTTAAGGGCGGATTGTTCATTTATACGCTGACCAATTTTGAAAGCCGGGCAACGGTAGATGTGGACTTTCTTATGCGGGGCCTGAATAATGACCTTGCCAGGATGGACGAGATCATTGCAGAAATCCTGACAGTGGATACCGGCAATGATTTTGTGACTTTCAAGGCAGGCAAAGCCGAGCCGATTGCAGTCCAGCGGAAATACCACGGCATCAGCACCCAGATCACCGGCTATATCAAAAATGTCCGTGTTCCTTTTAATGTGGATATCGGTGTGGGAGATGTCATTGTCCCCAATGCTCAGAGGCGAACCATTCAGACTCAGCTTGAGGGCTATGAAAAGCCGGAAATCCTCACCTACTCGCTGGAAAGTACCATCGCCGAGAAGTTCGATGCCATCCTGCAGCGGTTTGAGTTGACCGGCCGCATGAAAGATTTTTACGACATTTATTATTTGTCCCGGACATTCGACTTCGATGGTCTGAAGCTGCAAACCGCCATCCAAGAAACCCTCCAAAATCGTGGGACGACCTATGAAAAGGATAGCTTTGATCGTGTGCTTTCTCTGGTGGACGACGAGGATATGAAGAGCAAATGGCGGTATTTCCTGAGAACACTGGGAAATCCAGATGTAGAATTCTCTTCCGTTATAGCAGGAATAGATCTGTTCCTTGCGCCGGTTTGGACAGCCATCACCCGTGAAGAAGAACTGCAAAAAATATGGCACGCGAATTCCGCTATCTGGGAATAAGCAAGCACAATGGAAGAATTTGAACAGGATAATCATAATTGGTTGATTTTGTCCCTTTTCTCAGTGTTCGCATTTTCAGATGCAGATATCCCCAAAGAAATACTCAGATAGAGATGGAGGCAAGATATGCCTAAGTTAAGCGAAATATTCGATACATAGTATTTTCAATAAAACATTATCAAGAACAGAAAGAACAATCAGATTATCACCGGTAGGGAGAATCATGTCTATCGCGGCCATCCTGTTGAGAGCGGAGATTGCTCAATGTCAGCAAGTGAATCTAACCTTGGGTTTTGTACCCCTGCACTTTGAACCTTCCGTCACTTTTCTTTGGAACGAGATCTTTCCATATTCTGAAACCAGCCGCATAATCCGGCTTATCCTGCAAACAATACCACCGTGGAATTAACCGCAAGGAGTGGAAAAGATATGAAAGCTACAGGCATTGTCCGCCGGGTGGATGATCTAGGGAGAATTGTCATTCCCAAGGAGATCCGAAGAACCCTGAGAATCCGGGAGGGTGACCCGTCACAGACAACATTGACACTATGGGAAAAATATTGCTTTAGCATGTTGG
>JAEDMI010000057.1 GCA_016303085.1 Acetatifactor sp. | reverse complement strand
AGCAATTTTACAGCCGATGTTCCCAAATCAATACCTATGTACAGCATTTGTAACCTCCCATTTTCGTTTTTATGCTCCGTGCAACTCGGTTCATCTTGTTCTATCCGTAAAAGAATCGGCGTAGTCGATTCTTCCCGGTAAGACATAGAAATTCTTAGCTTCCGCACTTTGGATGCTAAGAATTTCTCCTTGTCGTGTGCACGGGCACGCTGTATATTTATCATACTGTGGAACAGGCAAAAAATCAAGCATATTCTCACTAATTTTTATCGGTCCGAAAAATTAACGGAAATTTCTTTGATATTAACCTCATTTCCCTGTAACAGAAAGGTTTTCTCACTGCCGCAGTGGGGACAGATTTTCCCATGGGCAACGGTGTCATATTCCTTCTTACAGTTCTCACAGTGTGTGATGGCGGCAATCTCCTCCACCTTCATCTTCGCGCCCTTCATCACCTCAGAACGATTGACTGCCCAATCCCAGCAGTCAGACAGATAAGAGGGAATCACCCCTGACACAGTGCCGATTTCCAACGTCACCGACTCCACCTGTGTCAGGTCATTTTCCTTCGCGATTTCCTCAACACTCCTGATGATATGAAACACAATTCCGAGCTCATGCATATCAATTACTGCTCCTGCTTCTTTGCTTTTCTCTTGTTTTTCTTAATCTTTATCTGCCGCTTAACCATGTTAGGCAGGATTGCCTTCAGCTTATCCTCGCTGGGAATCATGGTACTGCACTCAGGGTGTTCCCTGTGCAGCTGAATTGCATCGAAAGCACACTTTGTAGTACAGATACCACAGCCGATACATTTATTCTCATCCACCACGGAAGCGCCACAGCTTAAGCATCTTGCGGTCTCAATCTTCACCTGTTCCTCTGTCAGCGGCAGATGGGCATCGCGGAAGGACTTCCTATGGTCGATACTTTCATCCATGCCCGGTATCTGTCTGGAGGCATTATCGTAATTTTCCACCTTTATATCGCTCTTATCCAGCTCTATAAAGTCTCTGCGGTTGCGTCCGATGGTCAGACTGCTGTGAGGCTGCACGAATCTGTGAATGGAGATTGCACCCTCTTTACCTGCCGCAATGGCATCAATGGCAAACTTAGGCCCGGTATATACATCTCCGCCAACAAAAATATCCGGTTCTGCGGTCTGGTAGGTCAGAGCATCCGCTACCGCTCCGTTGCCCCGTCCCAGTTCTACCTTGCTTCCCTTCAGCAAGTCGCCCCATATAATACTCTGTCCGATACTCATATACACATGCTCACAGGCCACCGTCAATGTGTCATTCTCGTCATATACCGGGCGGAACCGGTGCTCCTCATCGTAAAGAGATATGCACTTTTTCATGACAATTCCCGACACCCTGCCGTTCTCTGTCAAAATTTCCTTAGGGCCCCAGCAATTTTGAATGGTGACATTCTCATCCTCCGCCTCAAAGATTTCCTCCTTGGAAGCAGGCATGGTCTCTCTGTCCTCCAGACAGAACATGGTGACTGACTCCGCACCGCAGCGTCCGGCACTTCTGGCAACGTCAATGGCTACATTGCCTCCTCCGATGACCACCACTCTTCCGTTTACGGGGTAATCATGATTCTCTCCTACGGTTCTCAAGAAATCCACTGCCGTCATAACACCCTCTGCATCCTCGCCGGGTACTCCCGCCAGTCTGCCACCCTGACAGCCGATAGCTATGTAGAAAGCCTTGTATCCCTGAGCACGCAACTCATCCAGGGTAATGTCCCTGCCCACTTCGACGCCGCACTTAATCTCCACGCCCATCTCTCTCATGACATCAATTTCCGCTTCCACAACATCCTTCTCCAGCTTGTAGGAAGGGATGCCGTAAACCAGCATGCCGCCGGGTTTTTCATTCTTCTCGAAGACAGTAGGTTTATAGCCTTTTTCAGCCAGATAAAATGCACAGCTCAATCCCGCAGGACCCGCGCCGATGATGGCAACCTTCTCCTCAAAGCCGCCTTGGTTGGTGGGCGCCACAACGGGAGGAATATATCTTGTCGCCGCATCCAGGTCCTTCTGGGCAATAAATTTCTTGACATCGTCAATGGCAACCGCCCGGTCGATGGTGCCTCTGGTACAGGCATCCTCACATCGCCTGTTGCAGACGCGCCCACAAACTGCCGGCAAAGGATTCTCCTTCTTAATCAGGGCAAGAGCCTCCGTATACTTACCCTGAGCCGCCAGCTTCAGATACCCCTGCACCGCGATATGAGCGGGACAGGCTGTCTTACAGGGTGCGGTACCGGTATCATAGCAGTTGATGCGGTTCTTATCTCTGTAGTCCTCCGTCCACTTTTCGGGACCCCATTCCGTCTCATCAGGCAGTTCCTGTACGGGATAGGACACTTCCTGTCCGTCCTTTTTACAGAGCTTCTGCCCCAGTTTCACCGCACCGGCAGGACAGAATTCCACGCAGCGCCCGCAGGCGACACATTTCTCCTTCTGTACTCTTGCCACATAAGCGGAACGGGACATGTTTGGTGTGTTAAACAGCTGAGAAGTGCGCAGGGCATAGCACACATTGACATTACAGTTGCAGACGGCAAATATCTTGTTTTCCCCGTCGATATTGGTGATCTGATGGACGAAGCCGTTTTCCTCGGCTCTTTTTAAGATTTCCATAACCTCATCGTAGGTCACATAATGACCCTTCTGGGTTTCCACCAGATAATCGGCCATATCGCCCACGCCGATACACCAGTCTTCAGGGTCATCGGCACAGCCCTCGTCAAAGACACGCCTGGACAGCCGGCAGGAACAGGGGCTTGCCGCGTATTTGCCCTCATATTTCTTCAGCCAGTGAGAGATATGCTCCACATCCACCGACTGATTCTCCATCTCGATTGCTTTTTCCACCGGTATGACATGCATACCGATTCCGGCTCCTCCCGGAGGAACCATAGGCGTAATTTTCTCCAGCGGCAGTCTGGACATGCGCTCAAAGAACAAGGCCAGCTCGGGATGCTCGCCCAGCTGCTTTTTGTTCATATTGGTAAATTCCGCACTTCCGGGCACAAACATGGGAAGTATGTACTGTTTTTCATGCTTTGGATTTTCCCGGTTGTACTCCAGAAGCCCCACCATACTCATCTCGTGCAACAACGGCTCCAGATATTCCTTATCCTTCTTTGTCGCCTTCATCAGCTGTTCGATAGTCATGGGCTTTCGCACCTTCATCTTCAGCGCCACATCTGCCATCTCATCGGTAACAACCGCAGCAAGCCCCCAATATTCAGGGTCCTCCTTGGTCACCTTATGACCGATTCTGTCCGTAATTTTCTGCCCCAGCTTCAAAATCTTCTCACGGGGTACTTCAGGGATTTCCACACACTCAGGCACACCGTTTTCTCCCATTCTTGTAGTATTAATTTCTTCTTTTTTCATCGTCGCCTCTCTTTCTTATTCCTGCCAAGCCCGCACTTCACTTCGCAGCCAGTCAGCCCACTCACCGATACCCTCTCCGGTTTTTGCGCAAATAGGGATGACTTTTGCATCAGGGTTTCTCATATGTATATATTCCATGCACTTTTCCATATCAAAGTCAAAGTAAGACATTACGTCAATCTTATTTACCAGCACCACATCGCAGACCGTAAACATTAACGGATATTTTAACGGCTTGTCATGCCCCTCCGGCACCGAGAGAATGCAGGCATTTTTACATGCACCGGTATCAAACTCCGCAGGACAGACCAGATTGCCCACGTTCTCCAAAATCGCCAGATCTACATCTCCGGCCTCCAATCCATCCAGACCCTGCCTTGTCATTTCCGCATCCAGATGGCACATTCCTCCCGTATGCAGTTGGATTGATTTTACCCCTGTAGAAGCAATGGTTCTGGCATCCACATCAGAGTCGATATCCGCTTCCATGACTCCGATTTTCATTTCATCCTTCAATGCCTCAATGGTGCGCATCAGGGTTGTTGTCTTGCCGGAACCCGGCGAAGACATCAGGTTGAGCAGATAAACTTTTCTGCGCTTCAAATCCTTCCGAAGCTCCTCAGCCTGTTTGTCGTTGTTGGCAAAGACACTCTGCTTTACCTCCAGGACTCTCACATCTTTCACTTTTCCACCTCTCATCATTTTTTCTGTTTTGATTCCCATCGTTCAAATGCAATTGATATGAAATATTATATAATTTTTCTTTCTTTTTTTCAATCTGTCTGTGCATTTTCACAATAGTTTCCGTCTGTGTGACCCGATTTGCTTTTTCATGGTGTTTATGTTACTGTAAAGAAATAAAAAACACGGATTATACCATGAACAGTCAGGAGAAATTATGGCAACCATAAAAGAAATTGCAGCCTTGGCAGGAGTATCCAGGGGAACGGTAGACCGGGTTCTGAATCATCGCGGAAGCGTCAACCCTGCCACCGCCGAGAAAATAGAAAAAATAGCAAAAGAACTGGATTACAAGCCAAACGTAGCCGGCCTGGTACTTGCTGCGCAAAAAAGGAAGCTGAAGCTTGGGGTCATTCTGTTTTCTCCCGAAAATCCATTTTATGTAGACGTACTGGCAGGGGTAAACGAAAAGGCGGAAGAACTGGCAGGATACAACTGCACTGTATTGATTAAACAGATTTCCTTTGGCGTGGAAGAACAGCTACAGGCAATTGAAGAACTGGTAGCCGAAGAGGTAAACGGCATTGCTCTGGCTCCCTATAATGACGAGCGCATCCTCAACAGCATTAACAGGCTGTATGCACAGGGCATCCCTGTAGTCACCCTAAATACCGATATCGAAAATTCCAAGAGAATTGCGTATGTGGGAAGCAATTACACAAAAAGCGGCGCCACTGCGGCAGGGCTCTTGCAGCTTATGACTCACGGTCAGGTAAACGTAGGGATAATAACCGGCTCCTCCAACATTCTGTGCCACACCGAGCGGATTGCAGGTTTTATCGAGACATTGAAACCCTATCGGGATTCTATTCATATTGCGGATATTATCGAAGTACACGACGACGAGATTGAGAGCTATGAGAAAACCACAAATCTTTTGAACACCCACCCGGAAATCAATGCCCTTTACTTTGCGGCGGGCGGAGTGTACGGCGGCTGCAGAAGTGTAAAAGCACTGGGGCTTCAGGATAAGATGCGCATTGTGGCCTATGACATGGTTCCCACCACCAGAGAGCTGATGAAAAGGGGAACGATTGCCGCAGTCATCTGTCAGCAGCCCAAAGTACAGGGCAGCAAGCCTCTGGCACTGCTGTTCACCTATCTGACCACCGGTGAACTACCTGAAAAAGAGCACAATTATGTTGCTGTAGATATCAGGATTCGTGAAAACCTATAATGACAGATTTCCTCCAAGATATCCATCTACCTTGGAGGAATCATCTTTTCCGGGCACAAGCCCACAGTCTATTAGCTTCTTACCCAGACGCTCATTTCCCCTTCTCCGCGGTTATTCCATGCGTAGTAGGGGACAAAGGTCAGGGTGACATCGGATTCCGCAACGGGAGCATAATCATGGTATAGCTCTTCTGCGCCGTCCATGCTCATCCGTTTTCCCGGCGCCTTCAATATACACATTTCATGTCCCAGTTCCCCGGTTTTTTCTACAGTGACCTTATCGGATATATCTGCCGTTCCGTCTGTGAACAACTTCTCCGTATCAACTCTCAGCAGATGCAGATTTTTGCCGTTATCCGCTTCTTCCATGCAATAACAGACGGGACCCCTTACAAAAGCGACCTTGCCCGTATCTTCCCGTACCCTTGTATTTGCCGCCACACAGCGCACCTCCATGGGAAAACTCAGACAGATTTCATCTCCGTCCCGCCATTCTCCGGTGAGATACAGATATCCCCTCTTCATACTACAGCAGTTCACCGCTCCACACTTGTCATGAAGTTCTTCCGTTCTCACCGCAAGGCCTTCGCTGTCTATCTTACAACTGCAACATATACGGTTGTCTCTGAATATCCGCATCTTGGCCTGTCTGCACCATCCGGGCACACGGAAAGCAAGAGTTCCCTTCGCAGAATCTTCCGTATGAAGTACAGCCTTCACCTCACCATCCCAAGGGAAATTGCTCTCCAGCTTCATATCCGCCGCAGTCCCATTCAGCGTAAAGCTCACCCGGCTGCCCGCATACAGATGGGTGTACAGGGTGCTCTCGTTCTGCGTATAGGCATAAGCGCCGAAAGAACTGACAATTCTTGCAATATTGGGCGGACAGCAGGCACAACCGAACCATTTCTGACGGATTGCCTTGACATGCCTCTTCCGTTCATCCTTCTCACATGCCTCCGGCAGCACCTCCAGAGGATTGACATAGAAGAAGCTCCTGCCGTCCAGTGCCATACCTGCCAACACCGTGTTGTACAGCGCCTGTTCCATCACATCACCATAACGGTTGTCAGCCTGTATCTCCAACATTCTTCTGGCAAAAAAAGCAAGACCGATAGCAGCACAAGTCTCCGAGTATGCCGTGTCGTTTGGCAAATCATACCCAAAAGAAAATGCTTCACCAAGATGAGTACCACCGATACCGCCGGTGATGTACAGCTTTTCCTTTGTAATATTGTTCCATAATCTCTCACAGGCTTCATACATTGCCTCGTCCCCTGTGAGCCTTGCCACATCCGCCATGCCGCTGTACAGGTAAACCGCACGTACTGCGTGACCTACCGCTTCCGACTGCTCCCTGACGGGATAATTCGCCTGATGGTATGCATGACGGATTTCTGCAGGATTCGGCTCCCTGTAGGACATCCCGTCATGCTCTGCACGCTCTTTTTCTTCCAAATCAAAATAGTAAGGTCTCGTCCCTCGCATATCCAGAAAGAATTTGCTCAAATCCAGATACTTCCGTTCCCCGGTCACCTCATAGAGTTTCGCCAGAGCCATTTCCGCAATCTCATGTCCGGGATAGCCCTTGCATTTTCCCTCCTCGGGTCCGAACTTTGTGGAAATAAAGTCCGCATACTTCTCCGCTGCTTTCAAAAGTTTATCCTTACCCGTAGCCTGATAATAGGAGATTGCTCCCTCCAGGAGATGACCGAAACAATATAGCTCATGATGGTCTCTTAAGTTGGTGAATATGCGGTCCATGCCGTTGATGATGTAATAGGTATCCAGATAGCCGTTCTCTGCCTGGGCTGCAATGTCAATAGCTTCGTCGGCTGTCTTTTCCAGTTCCGGGTCAGGATGATTCACCAATGAATAGCCCACCGCCTCAATCCACTTTGCAAAATCACTGTCCTGGAACACAAATCCGTAAAATTTATCGGGGTCGGGATTCTTCGGGTCCTCCGGCAGCGCCTCAAAACCACGGAAAGTATATGTGGGGGCTACAAATTTTGCACCCTGCTCCCTCTTTTCCTTCATCATTCTCCCCGCAACCCTGAAATTGCGCATACAATAACTGGGTGCCGCATCCGGTATACGGTCATTTAAGGCATCCCACTGGTAAGGAATTACTTCCGTGCGCACCAGTTCCTGCTCTCTCCCCCAAAATTCATCCGTAATCTGCACCTGCTTTAAATCCAGCGGACTACTATAGTTTTTACTGTCCATGTATCCCTCTTTTCCGCGCCGGGTTTCCCGCGCACCACTTATGCTGCGGCTGTCCTGCCGTCATAAGTTTACTATACACCGGACAAAACCAACAGTCCATGGGTTATCTTGTCACAAATGCAGTTGCCCCGTCTCACCGGGATTTTTCATCTCAAACTTTTCGTAGGGAACTACAATATCCAAATCCCCTGCAGCATAGCAAGTCAGTTCATAAACATCAAAGTGGATTCCGATTCCCTCTGTGGTCAGAAAAAAACGTCCGTCCTCCAGAATAATGGATTCCCAGCCTTCCTCGACGGTTCCCCATTCCGCGTAAGCTTCCACATAGGGCGCAATTATGGCACAAATTTCCGCCTCCGAATTTTTCACTACATCCGTTATCTTCAGCAATTCCCCTGAAGAACGGCTGAACACATACTCTACATTTCCGTGCATGCCGTGAGCCGCACCGTTCCAGTATTCATACCAATAGGAGCTGATGCCGATGTAATTGTCATCTATATAATCTATGGAAACGCCCAGTGTTTCTTCCACCAAAGTGTAGGACCATGCCCAATCGCTGCTCTTCCACTCCGAGTAAGCCATCTCTCTGGTGTCATCCATCAGTTCCTCCATGTACGCTCCCTCGTCGCTATACATTTCCTCCAAAAAGGAATTGATTTTCTTCGCAGCTTCCGTCTCCTCCGTCAGATACAGCTTTGTCATGGAAAAACAGCTCTGATCCCCCGTGTCCTCCACGGTAAAAGTTGTGTCGAAGGTTTCTCTGGTACTGATGCTCTTCACCGGGTTGTCATAATAGACAAAGACCTGCTCAGCCTCCCGTTTATCCCCCTCCAACGGTGTCCGATATATAGCGCCGTCTCCCTCAACCAATGTATCATAATAGAGATAGGTGCCGTCAGAGAAAATAACATTCAGATAATCTCCGTAAACGGAAGTGCTCAGTCTTGGATTTCTGTACCAATAATCCAGTATTTCTTTCTCTCCGTTCCAATTCAGGCGTTCAATGCTGAAACTGCCCTCTCCGTAATCCCGGTCAACATAATAAATTCCCTTTTCATCCCAAAAGCTCATACCGTAGCCCTCAAGCTCACCGATTTCCGTTATCTCCTCCATATCGTCCAGACTCACGGAATACCAGGTGTCGCCGTTCTGCACATAAATCAGGGCATCGTTGGTCAGAGTCAGGCGGTCGAAAGTATTCAACTCCGGCAGAGGAACTTCTTCCACTTTTCCGGTTTCCGGTTTTACCCGATACAGCCTGCCTGCTTCATCACAGATAAAGGCATAGCCGAAATGGGCCATGCAGTAAACAAGATTGGGCATATCGCAGTAGCGGTAGTTCTGGCAGGCATCCGTATATCCCTCCGGCAACATACCGTACAGTGTCTCCTCTATAGATATCTCTTGTACCTCACCGCTTTCAGCAAGTCTGAAAAAACGGTAATCTTCCTTTTCTCCATACGGACAATGGAGATAAAGGATTCCGTCATATATGTAAATATTGTAATCCCAATACTCAGCCACCGTAAAATTCTCCACCAGCATTTCCTGCTTCGATCCGTCGCATTTCACGCGGCGAAGATTTGCCTTGGCTCCGTCCACATAACTGATATTCGGTTGCTCCAAAAAGTAAACATAACCGTTATAAACACAGAAAGCACCGCTCTGGGGAGATAAAGCCTCAAACAATACCTGAGTTTTCAGGGTTTCCGGATGAACTCTGCACAGCATCCTGCTCCAATAGCCGTAAATCCAACCATCCACCAACTGGGTATTGCTGCCGGAATCGTCCCGGAAGTAGGGCACGCTGCCGAATTCCGATTTCTCCGGAGTTTTCCCTTTCCCCTTTAATCCACTTTCTTCCTCAGGCTGCTCAGCCTCTGTTTCCTGATTCGGTCTCCATCCCCTATGTCTGTCCTCGTCCCGTCTGTCTGTCCGGGCTGCATTTGCACGAAGTCCGCCGCATCCAAGCAGCAATGCCATGCAGCATATTGTCATGATAAAATACCTTTTCTTTTTCACATTCATAGGTAAATTCTCCTGTTCTTATCTTCCGTATTACCCGTTTCCCACTTTCCGGTTTCATATTAACATTCGCAGGCATAATATTTGCATCATTTTACCCGACACTATTGTCATTTACAACATATAGTAGTATAATAACGATAGTTACTACGAAATATTGGTCTTTAGCCTTGGAGATACGCCTGATGAATCTGTCAGATTTGACGAGAAATGCATATATGTTGCGCGGTTCCCTTGCCAAAAAAGGTTATATGCGCTGGTGGCACTCCTTTTCGGGAGTGCAGGCAGAGACAGGGGAAACCCGCACTTTTTTTGTGGAATTTCTGGTGATAAATCCGGGTCTTGGCGGCGAGCAGCCCGTTCTGGGGCAGCATCCGTATTATAAAAAGCGTGGAATGAAGCCCTCCTATGTCTGCGTAAAAGCCGGTGTTTTCCCCGGTGCAGAGGGGCAGGAAGGCAGACAACTCCACGCCTTCTATCCCATTGCTTCCCTCAAGACAACACCCAGTCCCCTCGTCATGCAGGTGGAGGACTGTTTCTACAGCGAGAACAGAATTACCGGTTACATCGATGTTTCACCGGAGGAAGCCGGACACCGCTTTTTCATGAGTGACGCCGGAACCATGGAATGGGATTTGGAGGTACACAAAGCCGTCTCCTGCCACACAGGCATCTTGGCAAGTCCGCTCTTTCAGGTTCTGAACGCTCTCGACAGCTATTGGCACGGGGAGGGCATAAAGAGCTTTTTCCGCGGTACCGTGACTCTGGACGGTGTGGCATACGATGTCACTCCCGATTCCTGCTACGGCTATTCAGACAAACATTGGGGGCATAATTTTAACCGCCCCTGGATGCAATTCGCCTGTGGCAGACTGTCCAGTGAACGCTCCGGAAAAGAACTGCGGCACTCCGTATTGGCAATCAACGGCTGTTGTCCCAGATTTCTGTTTATTCCCCTGCGGCGCAAACTTTTGATTCAGTTGACGTATACCGGGGAGGATTTTGATTTCGGCTTCCGACCTTTTGTCCTGTCTCGATGCAGATGGGAAACCAAAAAGACCAACAAACGGTATATCTGGCACATTGTGGCAAAAAATAAGGATGCTGTTATCAAAATATCCGGCAGCTGTACCAGAGAACAAATGCTTCAGTTACAATACGAAAATCCTGACGGCTTCAAATCGAAGCTGCCTCTTGTGGCAGGAGCTGCCGCTGTCGGAACCATCCGGCTCTACCGCCGGGTACCGGGAGGGCAAGTACTTCTGGATACCCTACACATGGACCAGGGCTTCTGCGAATACAGAGAAGGCTAGTATAAAACGTCCACCCCGATATCGGAGTGGACGTTTTTTTGTGCTCATTATATGCTGAAATCTAAATATTCGGTTCGAAGCTTGCGCTTCTCCACCAGGTCAGCTATTGTGACACCGTCTATTACCTGATTGATTGCCGTATAGAGTTCCTTCCAGACCTCCAGCGTCTCACAGGTATCACAGCGTTCACACTCCGGGGCCCCCTCCTCCAGGCAGGCGACAGGTGCCATAGAGCCTTCCGTCAGGCGCAAAATCATGCCCACTGTGTATTCCTCCGGTGCCTTCGCAATTCGATAGCCGCCCTGAGCGCCTCTGACGCTCTTCACGTACCCTGCTTTGTTCAAGACCGCTATAATCTGCTCCAGATACTTTTCGGATATCCCCTGCCTTGCGGCAATATCCTTCACCTTGATACATTCTCCTGTGTTATTCAGCGCCAGATCAAGCATGACCCGCACTGCATATCTGCCCTTCGTCGAGATTTTCATGTATACCCCATACCTTTCCAAATAAATCGTTCCATACCGGGAACAGCTTGCAGCGCTTACTTAAAAGGAATTACTCCTCCATTGTAGTTTGCGTTGATATAATCCTTGATTTCATCTGACTTCAGCACATCAACCAGTGCCTTAATTTTTGCGGAATTCTCATTTCCTTCCTTTACAGCGATAATATTTACGTAGGTTGCCGCTGCGTCGGAATCCGCGCTCTCATAAAGCAGGGCATCATCTGCTACTGTATAACCTGCTTCCAGTGCATAGTTTCCGTTCATGATACCGAAGGATACGTCGGTCAGTGTTCTGGGAATCTGTGCTGCCTCCAGTTCAACCAGCTCAATGTTGTAAGGATTCTCAACAATATCGTTCTTGGTAGCGGTAAGTCCTGCGCCTTCCTTCAAGGTCAGGTATCCGTTATCCTGCAGCAGAAGCAGTGCCCGTGCCTCGTTGGTGGTGTCATTGGGAACCGCGATGGTAGCACCTTCAATATTGGCAAGGTCAGTTTCCTTACCGGGATAGAGTCCGAAGGGCTCGTAATGGATGCCGCCTGCATTTACCAGATGAGTACCCTTCTCCTCATTGAAGCTCTCCAGATAAGGAATGTGCTGGAAATAGTTGGCATCAAAGTCGCCGGACTCTACAACCTCATTGGGCTGCACATAGTCGGAAAATACCTTAATCTCCAGAGTATAGCCCTGCGCCTCAAGAATAGGCTTAGCCTGCTCCAGAATTTCCGCGTGGGGAACAGCAGTTGCTGCCACCTTGATAGTCTTGTCATCTTTTTCGCTGCCGCAGCCTGTCAAAAGTCCTGCTGTCAGTACAGCCACGCTCAAAAGTGCAATCAATTTCTTTTTCATAATTGTTTCCTCCTCTTTTACACACAATCCTATGTGTTTTTTATACAAAACAGCCTTGGCTGTCAGTATCGTATTTATCTGATTCGCTTGTCCAGCTTCTTGGAAAGCCTTGTGCCTGCAAACTGCATCACC
>JAEDMI010000056.1 GCA_016303085.1 Acetatifactor sp. | reverse complement strand
GCTCGTATGCCAAAGGACATTCCGCCAGTCTGTCAGCCAGTTCTCTTGTGGTCATTTCCTTATCGGTTCGAAGCCTTGCACAGGCCTCCTCAAACACTGCCGCGGAAGCTCTTCCGGAAGCATTCATATCATTGGGATAAGACAGCCCGGAGGTCATGCACAAGAGGTTATATATCGTCAAAGGACGGGTGGCAGGAGTTATACTGCCATCTTTATTCTCCACCTTCAGCTTGTTGTAAGCAGGCAAAAACTCCCCCACGTTTTGAAACAGCTCCAGCTCTCCCCGCTCCATCAGAATCATGGCTGCTGCTGCGGTTACCGGCTTCGTCTGAGAGTAAAGCCGAAAAACAGTATCCCGTTTCATGAATCTGTTCTTATCAATATCTGCCTTTCCTGCCTCGGCATAAAAAAGCTCTCTGTCATCTTTTTCCACCAGGAAATTAACTCCCGCTACCAGACTGCTCTCCACAGCCTCGTCCATCACCTGTTGAATCCTCTCCTGCAATTCCATTTTCCCAACCTCCTGATACAAATCTTTTTTTTGCTCTCAAACTCAACCGCCCGGAGAATCCTCTCCGGGCAGTCTCTCACCATTCGTTATTTGAACAGCGTCTTAAACAGTCCTCTCTTAAGCACCTGGGCCCCGGTGTTAATCAGTGTGCGCTCAATCTGAGCCTTGCGGCGCTCTGCCGCCTTCTCACGCTTTTTGGCAGCCGCTTCCTCTTCCTTTTCCTTCTTTTTCCGGGCAGCTTCCTCTTCTTTCTCCCGCTGTTTCTGTGCCAAAAGAGCTTCCTTTTCCTTGGTTTTTTCAAATTCCTCCCGCTCTTTTGCCAGCTGGGCACGTTCTGCTTCCAGCGCTGCTTCCTTCTCCTCAGCCTCTGCCAGGTCTGTCAGGACCTCGTAGGCTGTCCAATTATCTACATATTCATCATACTTTGCCATACTGTCGTTTGCCATCAGGCTTCTGCGGACTCCCTCATCCACAGGCCCCATCAGACTCTGGGGACAGATGATTGCCGTCTGTTGTACGATGCCGGGCACACCCTCATCATCCAGAAAGGATGTCAAGGCGTGACCTACACCCAGCTCCATAATCACATCCTCCGTCTTGAAGGCAGGATTTGCCCGGAAGGATTGTGCTGCCACGCGGACAGCCTTCTGCTCCGCAGGGGTATAGGCGCGCAACGCATGCTGCACACGGTTGGAAAGCTGGGCAAGAACACTGTCGGGGATATCACCGGGACTCTGAGTGACAAAATAAATACCTACACCCTTGGAACGAATCAGCTTTACCACCTGTTCAATTCTCTGGATCAGTACCCTGGGAGCATCGGTGAACAACATATGCGCTTCGTCAAAGAAAAACACCAGCTTGGGCTTCTCCATATCTCCGGCCTCCGGCAAGCGTTCAAACAGTTCTGCCATCATCCAGAGAAGGAAACTGGCATAAAGAGTAGGATTCTGCACCAGCTTCACGCTGTCCAGAATATTTATCATACCTTTTCCCCGGGAATCGGTGCGAATCCAGTCAAAGATGTCCAAATCGGGCTCACCGAAAAACAAATCGCCTCCCTGACTCTCCAACGGAATCAATGCACGAATCACACCTCCGATAGACTGTGGTGTCACATTTCCGTAGGTGGTCAGATATTCCTTTCTATGCTCAGACACATAGTTCAACACCGCTTTCAAATCCTTTAAATCCACCAGGATCAATCCCTTGTCGTCCGCAATCCGGAATACAATGTTCAGTACCCCCTCCTGGGCCGGTGTCAGTCCCAGAATACGGGACAGAATTTCCGGTCCCATGTCGGAGACGGTAGCCCGCACGGGATGACCGTTTTCCTGATAAATATCCCAAAAAGTCACGGGATACGCCTGATATTGAAAGCTGTCTCTGATACCGAACTTATCAATCCGCTTCTCCATGCTCTCGGACTGCGCTCCCGGCATGGCAAGACCGGAGACATCTCCCTTAACATCGCAGAGAAATACGGGAACTCCCGCGTCGGAAAAGGACTCTGCCATAGCCTTCATGGTAATGGTTTTGCCGGTTCCGCTGGCTCCCGCAATCAGCCCGTGTCTGTTGCACATGTTCAGTTCCATGCAGACCTTCTGACCGTCTGCAAGGCCCATATAGATTTTACCGTCTCTGTACATTTCTCCCTCATTTCTGCTGCATCGGTGCCAAGACACCTCTATTCCCGGAAATCCCGGCTCTCGCTGCGGCTGTTTCTTTTCAATCAATCTATTCCGGGTTCATCCCTCAACTTTCATACCTCTGCATATTTCCGCAGTATGAAATTCTTCACCTGCTGATTATTCTCCGGTTTAGTATCTTCCAGAGTTGCATGGATAAAAGGCTTTCTCTCTTTCATGAACTTCAGGATGTCCGTGTAATCCATCTCTCCCAGACCGCAGCCCACAGAAATCATCTTCCCGTCCTCAATGCGGAAATCCTTCAGATGAACCATGGCAATATCAGGACCCAAAAGCTCAATGGCTTCCCTGATAATCTCATCCCTGTCCTGATAGTTTGCAATGTCAAGCAGATTCACCGGATCAAATATTATCTGTAAATTCGGCGAGTGAATCTCGTCCAGCACCCGCCTTGCCTGTTTCGGATTCCAGACAATATGTCGGTACACAGGTTCAATGGCAAACACCACACCCATCTGTTCCGCATATTTTACGATAGGCCGCACATTTTGAATGAACAGCTGCAATGCCTCCTCTGTATGGCATTCCGGCGTAAAGGAGTAGGTCTCATTGGGAGCTCCCGTTTCCGTTCCCACCACACCGCAACCCAGCCAGGACGCAAAGCGGAGATGAGCCATATAGCGGTGTACCGTCTTCTCCAGCTGCTCCCTGTTGGGATTGGCCAGATTCAGGTAACATCCCAGAACGGCAATGTCCACATCATTTTTGGCAAATACATTTTTAATGTACATGGCAAGTCCCGGGGTCAGAGCTTCGTCCGTAGTGGGAAACTCGTCGATCACCTTTGCCAGTGCGAGATGCCCGCAAGCAAAGCCCAGATTATGTACATCGGCAATACGCTCCGCAAAGGGAAGCTTGGTTGTGTCATGTAATCTGATTCCTAACTGCATATTCCGTCTTCCTTTCTCCATCTGTCTTTATGTATCTCTGTCTTTCTCATACCGGCTCTTCTCACGTTGAAATCCTCTGTGTCACGTTACCCTGCTGCCACCATTTACATCTGCTTTAAGTTCATCGACCCCGATCAGTTCATAAGCCTCTCCGTCCTGTCCTTCGATGCTCACATTATCCAGAGTCAGCTTCGCCACATTTCTGGCAAAAAGCCCTCTTTTACTGCTCTTGGGCACCCCCTCGGACATGGCGGGAACATCACACTTCGGATTCTCTGCGTAGCTTACGGAGACATTTTTCATGACAATCTCTTCAATCTTCTGTTCCGGCAGCCCGTCAAAGAAGGCTGCTGCCACATGGCAATTGGTACATTTCATATTTTCAAACACCAGCTTTTTGACAGAAGGTGTCCTGTCGTCTACGGGGTACGGTTCCCTGGACTGCACATAGGGCGTTCTTCCGTCGGGGTCGCAAAAATAGAAAGAATTCACCACAAGGGGAGTCATCACATGGTCTAAATCCAGATTGCGGAAGACAATGTTGCTCAGGACGGCATCCTTGCCTCTGCCTCTCCTGGTCTTGATGCGCAGTCCCCTGTCTGTATGGCGGAAAATGCAGTCCTCCACAATGAGGTTCACGATACCTCCCGCCATCTCGCTACCCAGAGTCACGGCACCGTGTCCGTCCTCCATCAGGCACTGACGGATATGTATGTTCTCGGAGGGAGTCTTGTATTTCTTTCCCATGTATATTTTGCCGCTCTTCACCGCAATACAATCATCTCCCAGAGAAAACCGTACGCCCAGAATTTCCACGTTCTTGCAGGATTCCGGGTCCAGGCCGTCGGTGTTGGGGGAATCGGAAGGATTCTTGATATTCAGGTCAATAAACTTCAAATCATTGCTGAAATAAGGGTGCAATGTCCATGCGGGAGAATTGCAGCAGGTTACACCCTGCAGGGTCACATTCTTACAGCCGTTGAGAAAGAACAGTCTTGGGCGGAATACATCCTTATAGCCTTTGGCGTTCTTCCACCAGTCCTCCTTTGAGGCATTGCCGTTGATTGTCCCCTGACCGTAAATCACAACATCCTCCACGCCTACGCCGCAGATAATGCCGGTATACATGGGAAGAGGATTTCCCTCCCAACTGCCCAGGTTATACTGATCCTTCTCATCGTAACTCTCTATCATTCCGGGAAACACGGGAAACTTTGATTTGTCCGTAAATGCCCTCAGTTCCGCTCCCTCTGCCAGTTCTATCCTGGTATGGCTTTTCAGGAACATGCTGGTAATCCGGTAGGTTCCCGCAGGAATCAGCACACGGCTGTTTGTCGGGCACGCCAAAATGGCAGCCTGAATAAAATGAGTATCATCCTGCACGCCGTCCCCTTTTGCGCCAAAGCGCCTCACATCCAGAGTGACAAACTCGTCCTCTGTCTGAAATTCTGTCTCACCGACTTTTTCCTCTCCGTCCAGAATTTCCACGCGATAGTTTTCGGCCGGCTTCAGTCCGTATATCGAATTCACAACCTTTTCCGCCACAAGCACCTCTTCCCCGTTTACTATCACACGGTAAGGCTTTTTTGTAAAATATCTTCCTCCGTCTGCTATCTCAATCACCGCATTCCGGGCTGTATGACAAACAAGCTTGATTTCCATGCCAAATATCTCTACCTTTCTAACAATACTTCTCGTACTTTTCGCCCAGCAACACATACGTGTCTGCGGCATGGGCAATAGCGGCACGGAGCTGCTTTTCCGCCTCCGGGCTTTCGCTGCCGTCCGCTTTTTTAAAATGTCCGTCCCGATAATACTTTTTTACCGTCTCCCCTACCGTTTCCTTAAACATATCCACAAGTTCCCTGTAATACTCATAAAGCTGGGGGCTTACATTGTCAACGGTATGAATCAGTGCATCCAGGAATGATGCCCTGTTCTCCAGGGTATCAGCGTTTTTCAGTTCCGCGCTTAAAGCCCGAAACTGCGCCAGCAAATCAGGGTAACCCTCTTTTTTATTACATTCCGTCTCATATGCGGCATACACAGGATACACCAAACATGCCGCCGCAAACAGATTCTCATCCACATCGGCCGTCACAAACAGCCCGTTCTCCCGTCTGTCCATTTCCTTTATCCGACCCGCCACAGCCGGGGCTGTTTCCATATTTCCGATTGCAATATCCTTCCATACCGCAGACAATTCCTCTTTCATTTTCATCATTATAATTACCTTCGGTCTTTCCTCTTTCTTCTCTTATTCCGATACATTTCCATATCGGCCTGCTCTATCAATTCATCAATCTCAAATTGTTCGTTCATCCGGCCCAGTGCAAACCCCAGGCTGGCAGTAACCTCATACTTCTTGCCTGCCTCCTCCGCCTTTTCCAACACCGCCGCTTCAATCTCTTCCATCCTGCGGTGCACTGTCTCCGCATCATAGTCTCCCACGCCCACCAGCAGGAACTCGTCTCCGCCGATTCTGGCGCTGATTTCACCGTTTCGGGTTGCTTCCTTCAACGCATTTGCTATGGAAATCAGGCTGAAATCTCCCTCCCCATGTCCAAAGTGGTCATTGATGTACTTCAGGCCGTCCATATCCGCCATGATAACCATCACACTGTCCTTCTCTTCCGCTTTCCCGCGAAGCCATTCACTTAAGCCCCTCCTGTTGTAGAGACCTGTCACGGAATCCTTCATGGAAAGCTCATACAGCCGGTTTCTGATTCTGGTCATGGACAACGCGTTGCTTACAATACGAATCCAGTTATGATATACATATCCCACCTTATACTTCTGAGTCAGCGGACAGCGCATTACCGTATAGCCGTACATTTCCTCCCCCGCATGCACCGGCAGGAAATAATAAACACTGGCCTCCTCACTGCCCTCACAGAATTCCGGAAGCATCTGTTTCGTTTCAAACAGCCGGGGACCGATTTCGTCGCAAAATCCCACGCTCTTAGCCGGTTCCGTATCCGTAGCCGCCTTAGAGTGGATGACGGTTTTCATCATCTCCGGATAGCCTTTCGTCACCACATCTTCCATATCTGTCCAATTTTCCTTCAGGCAGAGCCAGAAATCCCCATAGGGATGAAGCAGGTAGACATATCCGTATATTTTATCAATGCATTCCATAGCGTCCGATGCGCTTGCAACACCCTCGCTCATATAGCTTTCCAGCAGGATGCAGACATCGTTGGGGTTCTCGCTTCCGACCTCGGCCCAGTTGTGCTTCTGGTGCAGAAGCGCACTGTTGATGCACTTTTTCCAATACCTGATATCTGTGGGGCATCCGCAGCTTTCCCCAATGCGTATCCCGGCTTTTCCGTTGTCCGATATTTCCTGTAAAGGTATCTCCGGCTCCAATACGGAATGAATCAGGTTTACCGCTTCCGCTGCCGCTCTGCTCACCCTTGGCTCATAAGAAGCAATAAAAACATCATTAAAGGCCGCCTCACGGGTCGCATCAAAACCGGTCACCAGTATCTGCTCCGGCACCTGTATACCATTCTTTCGCAATTGATTTGCCAGACCGATTGCCATGTGATCACTGGCACATATGACAGCTTCCGGCATTTCCACCGCACCGCTGCTGATATCCTCCGCCAACTTTTCACCGGAGGTGTACCAGAAATCACCGCGAAAAACAGAATCCTCAGGCACCTCAATTCCATGTTCACGGGTATATTTCAAAAATCCGCCCACCCTGTGCTTCGAGACTCTGTCATCCCCCGGACCGTTTAAGAAGAACACTTTTCTGCATCCGTGAACTTCGTATATATGCTTTGCAATCTCATAAAACGCACTCTCATCGTCTGTATTTACAATGTCATAATCGCCGAAGGCCCTGTCAAGTGCCACAACACTGCAATGGCACTTTTCCTGAAACAGCTTCAGCATGGCTGCCTCAAAAGTACCGTCATCTGCCGAAAACAAAGTCATGGGCGTAATAATCACACCGTCAAACAAATCAAAATTGATAAGCCGGTAAATATTCATCTCACCCTTCAGATTATCCTGCATAAAGTGGGTACTGTCCACCATGGTGGAGAATACCGCAACATCATAATCGTACTTTGCAGCTTGTGTAAAAATCCCCTGCATCACACGCTGTTGGTAAATATTCTCCAGTTCCGTTGTAACCAATGCAATCCTGCGCCTTGTTTTCATACACTTATCCTCTTACCTTGTCTTCAGAGAGCATCAAGCATATTTTAGCATAATCGGACTTGCTCCGCAACAACTAAGGCTGCCGAAACCCAAACAGACAAAGGTTCGACAGCCCGGATAAATCACCTGATCCTACAGGGTCACACCCTGCTTAAAAATTGCCATATCATGGAAGCCTGCAGCCTCGCTGCAGACCTTCTTTCCCGATGCAACCGCCACCACGTAGTCAAAGAGCGCTTCCGTCTCCTCCTCCATGGACTTATCCTCCACCAGCACACCTGCGTTGAAATCAATCCAATTGGACTTTTTGTTTGCCAGATTAGAGTTGGTGGAAATCTTTACGGTAGGTACCGGAGATGCAAAGGGGGTTCCCCGTCCCGTGGTAAACAGCACAATGTGAGCTCCCGCAGCAGCCAACGCTGTAGCCGCCACCAAATCGTTACCCGGCGCAGACAGCAGATTCAAGCCGGGAGTTTTCACTGTCTCGCCGTACTGGAGTACGCCTTTTACGGGTGCGCTTCCCGACTTCTGGGTACAGCCCAGAGACTTATCCTCCAGAGTGGAGATTCCTCCCTTCTTGTTTCCGGGGGAGGGATTCTCGTAAATCGTCTGGTTGTGGCTCTTAAAATAATTCTTGAAATCGTTTATCAAATCAACAGTTTTGTCAAAAAGCTCTCTGTCGGCACAGCGGTTCATGAGAATTGTTTCCGCGCCGAACATCTCGGGTACCTCAGTGAGAATTGTGGTGCCTCCCTTGGAGATGAGTTTATCCGAGAAACGGCCGACCAGAGGATTTGCGGTGATGCCGGAGAGCCCGTCACTTCCGCCGCATTTCATGCCGATAACCAGCTTACTGACGCTGACCGGCTCTCGCTTGAAGCCTGCAGCGTAATCAACAAGACCTTTGATTACCTCCAACGACTCCGCGATTTCATCCTCGCACTCCTGTGCCACCACAAACTTCACCCGGTTCTCATCATAATCCCCGATGTAGGGCTTCAGCACGTCAATATTGCTGTTTTCACAGCCAAGCCCCAGCACCAGGACACCTCCTGCGTTGGGATGATTGATCAAATCGGCCAAAATCTTTCTGGTGTGCTCCTGATCGTCTCCCATCTGGGAACAGCCGTAAGGATGAGGGAACGCGATGACTTCCTCCACGGTTTCCTTATCTGCCTGACTCTGCAGCCATGCATTGGCCTGCTTTGCAATGGCGGTTGCTACATTGTTCACACAGCCCACCGTGGGAATAATCCAGATTTCATTGCGGACACCCACCTTCCCGTCGGGGCGTTTGAAGCCCGGAAAGGTCACATCCCCGCTTCTTTTCTCCTCCATATGTACAGGTTCATAGGTGTACTCCAATAGGTCCCCCAGCGCCGTCTTTATATTGTGGGTATGAATCCAGGCGCCTGCCCTGATATCTTCCTTTGCGTTTCCGATGCGGTAGCCGTATTTGATGACTTCTCCCCCCGCCGGAATATCACAGATTGCCATCTTGTGTCCCGCAGGAATCTCCTCAAGCGCAGTAATGTCCTTCATCTGCCCCTGAACCTCCACGGTGACGGTCTCTCCCGCCGGAATGGGGTTCAGCGCAACCACAACCTTGTCATTATCGTTTATCTTTAAGAAATTCTGCATAATGCCGCCCTCATACCGTTTGCCTTGATATCATCCAGATAAGTAACTACCGCATCGGTCAGACCGGGAACCTTATTCAGATTCTGTCCGTGGAAATCTTCTCGTCCCAGATAGTTTGTGACAAAGGTGCGCGTATCCTTCTCACAGTTGTCGCGGAAGAACTCCAGCACACTTACATCGTCCTTTATATCATAGGTCTGTCCGTTTCTGTTCCCCTTCAGGACGCCGTTCTCAATCTCCGTTCCGTGGTAGAATGCCATCAGCGCGGCAATGGAGAAGGTCAGATGAGCAGGCAGCTTTCCGAACTTATCCACGTAGCCCAACAGACTGGGGAGACATCTTGCTCTCCACTTGGACACGGAATTTAAGGAGATTGCCAGAAGCGCATGGTCCACATAAGGATTGTTGAAACGGTTCACAACCTCTCCCGCAAACTCCTTCAGCTCCTCCTCGGGAAGAGACAGGGTGGGAATGACTTCGTCAAAAATAGTCTTGTTCATGAAATCGCGGATATCCTTATCCTCCATGGACTGTCTCACGATGTCGTTGCCGCAGAGCCAGGACGCCAGGACAAAAGAGGTATGGGCACCGTTTAAGATGCGCACCTTTCTCTGCTTGTAGGGGTGATGATCCTCCGTAAAGATAACGGGAAGCCCCGCTCCGGGAAGGTCAAATTCCCCGCTGATATCCTTTGCGGACTCAATCACCCAGAGGGCAAAGGGTTCTCCGGTCACCATAATACGGTCCTCGTAGCCCAGCTTCTCCCACTCCTCTTCTTCCGTAGCGCGGGGATAGCCGGTTACAATGCGGTCAACCAGCGTGGAGGTGAAGATACATGCCTCCTCCACCCAGGCCTTGAACTCATCGGAGAGTCCCCAGTTTTCAATCTGCTGCATCACGCATTTGCGCAGCATGATTCCGTTGTCGTCTATCAGTTCTACGGGAAGCATCACAAGTCCCTTGGACTTGTCGCCCCCGAAGGTCTCAAAGCGGTGATACAAAAACTTGGTCAGCTTTCCGGGGAAGGTCTTGGGCGGATTCCATTCAAACCTGTCGGAAGCATCATACACGATTCCCGCCTCGGTGGTGTTGGACACCACGAAACGAAGGGTTTCAATTTCAGCCAGCTGCATGTACTTTTCATATTCGTTGATGGCATCAACTGCATCGGCCACGCTGGTAACCACTCTGTTGATAATCTTTCCTTCGCCGTTTACGTTTCCGCGAAGGGAAACGGTATACTGGCAGTCCTGTCTGTGGAAGTTGTCCAAATTTCCGAACTCAATAGGCTTAATCAGCACAATATCTCCGTCGAACTTTCCCTGCTCATTGGCAATATCAATCATGTAATCCACAAAGGCCCTGAGGAAATTTCCCTCTCCGAACTGAACCACCTTGACAGGTCTTTCCTTTTTGCCGGTCATTTTCTTGTTTAATACTTCCATTTTTCTCCCTTCTGCCCTGTTTCGGGCATTACACGTTTGTATTTTTACATGAAAGCCGCATTATCGGCAATTTTTATGTAAGTACTTTCATAAGTCATTTTACAGCCAAATTTTCCTTTCGTCAACACCGAATTGCTCAATTTTTCTCTTGTTCTTACACAATAAATCAGTAAAATCGGACGAACTTGTTAAAAATATATCTTGAAAAACAGAGACAGTTTCGATATAATTCTACATAGAGTTTTTTTGAAACTACTTACATATTCTCTTTCAAAAATGAGTGAAAGGCATTTACAATATGACAATCTACGATATCTCCGAAAAAGCCGGTGTATCCATCGCTACCGTCTCCCGTGTACTGAACGGCAGCAGCAACGTCAGTGAAAAGACAAAAAAGAAGGTTTTGGACGTCATCAACCAGTATGAGTACACACCTAACGCTTTTGCCCGGGGGCTGGGCTTAAACACCATGAAAACCATCGGAATCATGTGTGCCGACAGTTCCGACCTGTATCTGGCAAAGGCAATCTACTATATTGAACAGAAGCTCCGTGCCAACGGCTATGACAGTATTCTCTGCTGTACAGGCTATGAACGTGAGACAAAGGCAGCCTACATGAATCTGTTGATTACCAAGAAGGTCGACGGCATTATTCTGGTAGGTTCCAATTTTGTCTACGAGAAGGAGACGGACAACAAATATATCATCGATGCCGCGGCTCAGGTTCCTGTGATGCTCCTGAATGCGGATTTGGACGCTTCCAATGTCTACAGCATTGTGTCCGACGACTTTACTTCCATGTATGAAGCTACCCTTTACATGATTTCCACCGGAGTGAAGGATATTGTATATTTCTACAATTCTACTTCCTACAGCGGCAAGAAGAAGCTTGCGGGCTACCGCACCGCAATGGAGGAGAAAAAGCTCTTAACCGGAGCAAACCTTCTTCAATTTTACCACGGCTCACACGAGGACATCCCCGCCATGACGGAGCATCTGAAAAAGCTCCATGACAAGGGACTGAACTTCCACGGGATTATCGCCGCGGACGACACTCTGGCTCTGGCTGCGGTCAAATATGCCAAGCTCATGGGCTATTCCATCCCCGGAGATTTTTCCATTCTGGGCTATAACAACTCCTTGCTGGTAAACTGTTGTGACCCTGAACTCACCAGCATCGACAATAAATTGGAAACGCTGTGTCAGCATTTGATTACTACGCTGATGGGCACCTTGAGCGGGAACGAAATGCCGAAAAAGACGGTGTTTTCCGGTGAAATCGTAAAGCGAAGCACCACACGATAAATTGCATAAAAATAAATGATTCTATATCAAACGGAGGGAAATCAAATGAAAACATTTATGGACAAAGACTTTCTGCTGGAAACAGAGACAGCGAAGAAGCTGTTCCACGACTACGCAGAGAACACACCCGTACTTGACTATCACTGCCACATCAACCCCAGAGAGATCGCCGAGGACCGTCAGTTCGAGAACATTACTCAGGTTTGGCTGGGCGGTGACCACTATAAGTGGCGCTTCATGCGCTCCTGCGGTGTAGAAGAAAAATACATTACCGGAGACGCATCCGACTATGAGAAATTCTGCAAGTGGGCGGAATGTCTGGGCAAGGCTATCGGCAATCCGCTGTTCCACTGGAGCCATCTGGAGCTGCAGAGATACTTCGGCTACACCGGCGTTTTGAGCTGTAAGACTGCCGACGAAGTTTGGAAGCTCTGCAACGAAAAGCTGGCGCAGCCTTCCATGAGTGTCCGCAACTTGATTAAGAAGAGCAATGTCACCCTGATTTGCACCACCGATGACCCCGTGGACTCTCTGGAATGGCATAAGAAGATTGCAGAGGATACAAGCTTTGATGTAAAGGTGCTCCCCGCATGGAGACCTGACAAGGCCATGAACATCGAAAAGCCCGACTATCCGGATTACCTGGATAAGCTGGCAGCTGTCTGCAACATGACTGAAATCAACAGCTTCGCCGCCTTAAAGGACGCACTGAAGAAG
>JAEDMI010000055.1 GCA_016303085.1 Acetatifactor sp. | reverse complement strand
AGTAAATGTGCCATTGGCCCTGCCATTGACAATGGTTTTTACTATGACTTTGAGTAGCCGGAGCCTATTGGAGAGGAGACGAGCACAATAGGATGCTGACAAGAATCTATGGTATTTCTTTTCCCAAGGCTTCGGAGCTGGAGCAGTATCTGCATATGATGCAGGAGGCAAAGCTGCGGGATCATCGGAAGCTTGGAAAGGAAATGGGTTTGTTTGCTCTCATGGAGGAGGGCCCGGGATTTCCCTTCTTTCTGCCCAAGGGCGTGATTCTGAAAAATATTTTGATTGACTATTGGCGTAAAATCCATGAGCGAGAGGGCTATCAGGAGATTTCCACCCCTATCATATTAGACAGAAAACTCTGGGAGACCTCGGGGCACTGGGAGCATTATCGTGAGATTATGTATAGTCTGCAGATAGATGGAGCGGATTTTGCCGTTAAGCCAATGAGCTGTCCCGGCGGAATGTTGGTATACCAATCCCAGCCCAGATCTTATAAAGAACTACCCTTGAAATTGGCTGAGTTGGGACTTGTGCATCGCAATGAAAAATCAGGAACGCTTCACGGACTGATGAGAGTGAGATGCTTTACTCAGGACGATGCCCATATTTTCATGACGGAGGAACAGATTTCCGGGGAAATTCAGAATGTAGCCCGTCTGATTCATGAGGTTTATTCAAAATTCGGGTTTGACTATTTTGTGGAACTGTCTACAAGGCCGGAGAACAGTATCGGCACTGAGGAGGAGTGGGAACTGGCAACAGATGCTCTTCGTCAGGCCATGGAAGCCATGCACATGCCATATAGGGTCAATGAGGGAGACGGAGCCTTTTACGGTCCCAAGCTGGACTTTCATCTCAGGGATTCCATCGGAAGAACCTGGCAGTGCGGTACGATTCAGCTGGATTTTCAGCTGCCGAGACGGTTCGGAGCGGAATATATGGGGGCAGACGGGGAGAAGCATCGCCCCATCATGATTCATCGTGTAGTGTTTGGCTCCATTGAGCGTTTTATCGGTATCCTTATTGAGCACTATGCGGGGAAATTTCCTCTGTGGCTTGCGCCTGTCCAGGTGAAGCTTCTGCCTGTGTCCGACAAATTTCTGGAATATGCGGAAAGTATTGCGGCACAGCTGAAGGAAAGCGGATATCGTGTGGAGGTAGACAGGAGAGATGAAAAGCTGGGTTACAAAATCAGGGAGGCACAGCTTGACAAGGTGCCCTATATGCTGATTTTGGGAGAAAAAGAGCTGTCCCACGGCAGTGTATCCGTGAGACAGCGGGATGGACAACCGGGTAAGCAGGACTTGGGCGAGATGAGTCAGAATGAATTTCTGAAACTGTTGGGTTAGCTGTTGCATTTTATTTGTTTCCAACTTCCGTTTCTTGTCATACAGATTTGTTTGGAGTATACTGAAAGCAACTGTAAGATGTAATGCCCGATGTCAGCATGACTGGGATGTAAGCGGGCACACAAACGTAAAAGCTGCAAAAAGCGGCAGAATGAGAGGGTATATGGATATTCAGCTATTTGACAATTTTGAGGATGACGGACAGTTGAGTATGTTTGACATGGGGGAAGACATTGAGAATCTTCAGACTCCTGCGATGGAGGACAATTCCGTTCGGGAAGAGCTTCCTGCGTCGGGAAGCGCCGGTATCCGCATACAAAAGTGCAGCAGCTGCGGCAAACTGCTTTTTGTAAGAGAAGAAAATTCCTGCTATGTGTCCGCATGCAATGCCTGCGGTATCAGCTATATGCAGAAGATGTGAGGAGTGAGAAGGAATGTCTTTAAAACTGGCGGCGATTTTCAGTGACAACTGTGTACTCCAGAGAGAGAAGAATATTGTATTGTTCGGAACGGGCGAGGAGGGTCAGCTTGTGGAAGCAGTGCTCTCCGGCAGAAAGCTTGACAGTGGGGAGGAGCAGGAGAGCCGGGGCTGCGGGTATGTGCGGGGAGGAAGGTTTGAAATCCAGCTTCCGCCCATACAGGCAGGCGTGGAACATAGACTGTTGGTAACCTCCGGGGCAGAGCGGATCTCCCGCAGTAATATCGCAATCGGAGAAGTGTGGCTTGCCGGGGGACAGTCCAACATGGAATTTGAACTTCAAAACTGTGCGGAGAGAGATGCCCTGAATCTGCCGCAAAGTTCCATGCTCCGTTTTTATTACACCCAGAAAAAGGCATACATGGATGAGGAGTTCTTCCGGTCCGAGGAGCAGACTGCATGGGAATGCTTCGGCGGGCCGGGGACAAAATACTGGTCAGCGGTAGGATATTTCTTTGGCGCGAGGCTTCAGGAAGCCTTAAGAGTGCCTGTGGGAATCATCGGCTGTAACTGGGGCGGGACCTCGGCTTCGGCGTGGATGCCCGGAGAGGCAGTTGAGGGAGACTCGGAACTCAGGATTTATACGGACACCTATGACGCAGCCGTGGCGGGGAAAACCGAGGAAGAGCAGCGGAGAGAATATGACGAATATGTGATATATCAGGCGGAGTTCGACAAAAAGGCAGAAGCCTGTTACGCAGAGAATCCCGACATTGAGTGGTCTGAGGTTCTGGAAATCGTGGGAGAATGTAAATGGCCCGGTCCCATGGGATGCAGCAATCCTTTTCGTCCCGGCGGACTGCACCGCTGTATGCTGCAGCGCATCATGCCCTATTCTCTGAAGGGCTTTCTCTATTATCAGGGGGAGAGCGACGACCATCTGCCTCATTTGTACCGCAAGCTTTTTACGAGAATGATTGAACAGTGGCGGGAGGACTGGAGGGACGATGAGCTACCCTTTATTTTTGCACAGCTGCCCATGCACAGATACAAGCAGGACCCTGATTTTCAGAACTGGTGTCTCATCAGAGAGGCTCAGAACAGGGTACAGGACACCGTGAAAAATACGGCCATGACCTGTATCATCGATCAAGGGGAGTATAACGATATTCACCCGAAGATGAAGAAAAAAGTAGGAGAGCGTATGTGTGACCGGGCCTTGACAACAGTTTACGGTATTGGGGAAGCAACGGACAGCGAAGGCCCCCTGTTTGACCATGCCGAGATTTTCGGGCGAGAGCTGGCACTGTATTTTAAAAATGCGGAGGGCGGACTTCATACGGAACAGCCGGAGGAAGTCTGCAGGCCGGGATATGATAAAAAAGCAGCACCTGCCGAAAGCCTGGGATTTGAAATTGCGGGAGAGGACGGGGTTTATCTGCCCGCTGCGGTGAAAATAGAGAAGGATAGGATTGTACTTACTCATGACGGGATGGAGCATCCTGCGTATGGCAGATATCTTTGGACGAATTACGGTGATGTCTATATTTTCGGAGAGAACGGCTTGCCTCTGGCTCCTTTTAGGACAGACAGACGGGATGGGTTCCGTCCCATGAATCAAAGCGCCGAAATTCAGCAGAATATGGAGACGGGAAAGAAGTAATGCAAAAGGGGAAGAAAAATCTATTTGCAGTTTTGGCTTTTGTTATATTTTTGTATGGCTGCGGGGAGAATGTAGCGGAGAAAAACAAAACAGCAGACAATACGGAGAAGGAGACTGCATATATGACAATTACAGCTGAAGAGGCAAAAGAATTAATGGACAGCACCGCGGACTATGTGCTTTTAGATGTGCGTGAGGAGGATGAGTTTGCTACAGGGCATATTGAAGGGGCGATTCTGATACCCTATGAGAGTATTGAAGAGAGGGCCGAGGAAGAACTGCCGGATAAGCAGCAGACTATTCTGGTGTACTGCCGCAGCGGACGAAGAAGCGCTATTGCCGCAGAGAGTCTGGCTGCGCTGGGGTATGAGGATGTCCGGGATTTCGGAGGAATTATCGACTGGCCCTATGAGGTGATAAGGTAGCGGCTGAAAGAAAAGGAGCAGGAGGATTCGGGGAAAGGAGGCGTATCATGGAAGAGAGAACCTATATGTGTATCGACCTGAAATCCTTTTATGCTTCCGTGGAGTGTGTGCAGCGCGGGTGGGACCCTATGACCACGAATCTTGTGGTGGCTGATTTGGAGAGAACGGAAAAGACAATCTGTCTCGCCGTGTCTCCTGCCATGAAGGCGCTGGGAGTGCCGGGAAGGTGCCGGGTCTTTGAAATTCCCAAGAATATCAAATACTTTGCGGCTCCGCCCAGAATGCAGCTGTACATCGACTGTTCGGCGGAGATTTATGCCATCTATCTGAAATATATTGCCAAAGAGGATATCCATGTCTACAGTATCGATGAAGTGTTTATGGATGTGACGGAATATCTTCCCATGTATCGTATGACTGCCCGTGAGCTGGGAAAGACGATTATGAAGGATATTTTGAAAAGTACGGGAGTCACCGCCGCCTGCGGAATCGGTACAAATCTGTATCTGGCCAAGGTGGCGTTGGATATCACGGCTAAGCATGTGGAGGACCACATCGGAGAACTGACGGAGGAAAGTTATTGCCAAACTCTTTGGAATCATAAGCCGTTGACGGATTTTTGGCGCATCGGCAGGGGCTTAAGCCAGCGGTTGCAAAACGTGGGAATCTATACCATGGGAGACCTTGCCCACGCAGACGAAGACATGCTGTATCGGATGTTTGGAGTGGATGCGGAGCTGATGATTGACCATGCCCGGGGCAGGGAAACCACGTTGATGAAGGACATCAAAGCCTATAAATCAAAGACAAATTCCATCAGCAGCGGACAGGTACTGGGCTGCGATGCGGATTATGAGACGGGAAAGCTCCTGGTAAAGGAAATGGTGGATTTGCTCTGTCTTGAGTTGGTGGATAAGGGGTTGGTGACGGACTCTCTCACTCTGTATGTGGGCTATAATAACCGATACGACCAAAAGGCAGCCAACGGCACTGCAGCCATACCTGTGACAACAAGCTCAGCGCGGAAGATTACAGAGAGTGCCGTACAGCTGTACGAGAGAATCACCGACAGGCATACCCCCATTCACCGTCTGAACCTGACTTTTAACAATGTGGTGGATGAAATATATCAGCAGTATGATTTATTTACCGACCCGGCAGAACTGGAAAAGGAACACAGGCTTCAGCAGGCTATGCTGGATATCAAGGACAAATACGGAAAGAATGCCATTCTGAAGGGAATGAATCTGGAGCAGGGTGCCACAACCATGGAGAGAAACAGGCAGATAGGAGGGCATAAAAGTGGAGTCTAGACCCAAGATGAGCAGGGAAGACAGAGCTAAGCAGTTTATGCCCTTTGCGGCGCTGAAGGGATATAACGATGCTCTCAGGAAAAAAGAAAAAATTGTGGTGTCAAAGATGGAACTGTCCGAGGATTATGCGGAGGAGCTGGACCGGCGGCTGAACGGAATTCAGCCCGGGGACATGGTGACGGCAGTCTATTTCTGCCGGGGAGAATATCTGAAAGCCACGGGAATGGTGGCGAAGCTGGACAGAGACAGCAGGTTCCTTCAGATTGTGGGAAATAAAATCCCATTACAGGATTTGTACGATATTTCCACGGAAGAAAGAAACTGTGGTCAGACATAGGGACACCCTCTGAAGACAGCTGCTACGGCAATTTGGTATTCAGAGATGCTTTCTGCTTTTCTGATTTTCTTTAAGTGCTTTTCACAGCCTGCAAAGCCGGAACTCATAAATGTCCAGAGGTCTTTCATCTTGTATAAGGTGTTGGTATCTCCGGACATTATTTTTATATATCCCTCCAGAATCTCATCGTGGAAGGCTTTCAGGGTGGTGAGAGAGCTGTCCCCTGTCAGCATGCCGGGCTGCCGTAAAATACCTCGTCCCACCATGACGGTATCAACATCCGGCAGACGGGAGGTGAGCCAGCCTAAGCTTCCGTATTCAGTGGCGGACAGGCTCGTACATAGCAAATCACCGTTATAGCAAAGCGGCATTTTCAACTGACACACAGCAGAACGAAATGCATCGGGATGCACCTGTCCGCCGTATCCCTCCTTTTGCAGCCTTGGGTGGATAATCAGTTCATCAACCGGGTATTTTGCATAGAGTGCAAGCAGCCTGTTCCACTCGGAGATGTCCTCCAGGCCGATTCTGGTCTTAATGGAAATTTTGAGAGGACATTTTTCAAAAATTTCATCCAGAAATCGTTCCAGTTCGTCGGGCACGCTTAAAAAGCCGGCTCCCCGTTTCCGTGCCACAACGGTACCGGAGGGACAGCCCAGGTTCAGATTGACGGTTTTGTAGCCGTAGGCAGCAATGGATTCGGCTATATTCAGAAAATCTTCGGCGCGGTTGGTGAGAATCTGGGGCACTGTGTTCATGCCCTCGTTGTGCTCCGGCAAAATATCGTTGCGCTCCCTGCTGCTCAGCCTTCGATTGGCGATAAAGGGGGTAAAATATTTATCTGTGCCGCCATAGTATTTATGATATGCACGGCGGAAATTGTAGGTGGTAATGCCCTCCATGGGTGCCAGATAGTATTTCATATATAAAATGTGCCTTCCTGAACTGATACATATACATTAGGGTACTGTAGGTTATTATAGACTAAGGAGGGGAATTTTGCTATAATTTTTGAAAACAGAGCGATAAAGTGTTTACCTGTAAATTGTAAGTTAACAAAAAAATGAATCCCGGAGGAAGCCTGTAATGTACGAATGTCCGAACTGCGGGGGTAATCTGAAATTTCATATTCCCTCCCAGCAAATGTTTTGTGCGTTCTGTGAATCAAAATTTGACCCCTATTCCATGAAAAAAGAGACGGATACGGTGGACGGGGACTGCTTTGAGACGAATGTGTTCTCCTGTCCCCAGTGCGGCGGTGAGATGATCAGCGGTGATAATGATGCTACGTCCTTCTGCAGTTACTGTGGTTCCGCCAATATTTTGTCGAGCCGTATCGGCAGGGAGAAGCGGCCGAAGTACATTATTCCCTTTCAGGTTTCCAAAGAAACCTGTAAAAATGCTTACAGGCGCAAAATGATGAAAGCCTTTTTTGCGCCGAAGGAACTGAAAAATCCTGATTTTATAGACGGTTTCCGGGGAATTTATATGCCCTACTGGAGTTATCGGATTTCCCAGAAGGGAACCATCGGTTTCAAGGGCAAAACAGAGAAGCGCAAGGGAGACTACATCTATACGGACCATTATGACCTGACAGGTGAACTGGATGCAGGATATGAGGGATATTCCTATGATGCCTCCTCTACCTTTTATGACAATATCAGCGAGGCGCTGGGACCATATGATATCAAGGAGAGGAAGGATTTTACTCCTGCCTTTCTCAGCGGATTTTATGCGGAGACAGCCGATGTGAAGTCTGATGTATACAGAGAGGACGCGGAGGAATTGGCGGTAAACGTAACTTTTGAGAAGGTAAAGAGCAATCCTGTGTTCCGCAAGCATGGAATTCAGGAGGGCTCAAGCAGGAAGAAAACCGCCGAACAGCTGCGAACGGACTGTGAGGGAGCTGACAGTGCCATGTTCCCGGTTTGGTTCATGTCTTACCGCAACGGAGACCGCATTGCCTATGCCACGGTGAACGGGCAGACGGGAAAAGTTGTGACGGATATGCCGGTGGACAAGAAGCGCTTCTTTATCAGTTCTTTTCTGCTCGCCGTCCCGCTGTTCTTTCTGTTGAATCTGTTTTTGACTCTCAGGCCCATGGTGTTGCTGGCATGCAGCGCTGTGCTGGCAGTCATATCGGCATATATTTATCATAATGAGCTGACAGGAATATGCAAGTTGGAGACTAACGAGGAGGACAGGGGTCTTCAGATGAAGAATCCCGGGAGAAAAAAACCGAAAAGAGCAAACAAACAGAGTACAAATACTCTCGGTAACACCATATTAATTTCGATATTATTGTGTACTATACCTATGGCTGCAGTTGCGGCGATAGGTGATATTGTGGTCTGGATTGTGGTGGCAATCGCCATGTGTATTCTCTGCGTGTCCGGATTTAAAAAGTATAAGAAGCTTGAAAGCCTGAACGGTGGCTACGGATTTCTGTTCTCCGCGGGAGCTGTTGCAGTCGGCGGATTCCTTCGCCTGTGGAAACCGGTATCCGATTTATGGTACTACGGGGGAGTGGTTTTGATACTGCTGACGGTAGTCTTTATTCTCTTTGACTTGATACGGAATTATAACAGACTTGCCATGAGGAAACTGCCTCAGTTTGACAAGAAGGGAGGAGACGACAATGCGTAAAAAACGGTTGAAATCTGTAAGCGGGATAACAGCTGCGGCAGTTCTGCTGTTTTCAGTCCTTTTACTGTCCCTTTTTATCGGGCAGCAGGTTTGGGCGAAAACCGTTTATACCAATCCTGAGACAGGTTACAGAGTGGTGATGGAGGATACTGCAGGACTCCTGACAGCGGAAGAAGAAAGTATGCTGGCGGAGAAAATGCAGGCCATCACAGCATGGGGAAATGTGGCATTCAAGAGTATCAGCGAAAACTCCACCACAACCGAAAGGTATATTGAAGATTATTACAGAGAACTGTTTGGTTGGGACAGCGGGACTGTATTCCTCATAGATATGGACAATCGGAATATATGGTTGAAAAATGACGGTCAAATCAGCAGAATTGTTACAAACAGTTATTCCGATACCATCACGGACAACACTTACCGATATGCTTCCCGGGGGGATTACTACGGTTGTGCGCAGGAAGCCTTTGCGGAGATAGAGACGCTTCTGTCAGGCAATCGCATTGCTCAGCCGATGAAATATATCAGCAATGCACTGCTCGCGGTGATTCTCGCCCTGCTCATCAATTTCTGTATCATGAGATTGGTGTCCCGCAACCGGATACCCGGACAGAAGGAGCGACTGCGAAGAATGAAGTATCACTATAGCCTGACCGATACGCAGGCTAAGTACATAAGAACCACCAAACGTTATGACCCGCCCAGCTCCGACAGCGGCGGAAGCTCCGGCGGCGGTGGCGGCGGTGGCGGTAGCTCAGGAAGCGGCGGAGGCCACAGTTTCTAGCATTTATTTATTTCAAAGCTTTAATTTAGGTATTGACAACACTTCGCCGCGTCAATATAATAAAGCATAAATAAGCAAATCAAATACGTTGACGGAGACAGTACTTTTATTTTGAAAGGCACAGAGAGCCGCGGGAGCTGAGATGCGGTGCGAGTAGAGTAAAAGGAATATCCCTCCTGAGTAGCAGCACAAAAGCGTTTGCAAGTAGATGCTGACGGGTTCCTCCCGTAACCGGGGACGCATATGTTGGTATGTCGTAAATGGATTGCAAGGTACTACAAGCCTCTGCCGTTTACGGTGGAGGCTTTTTTAAAGCGATTTCAAGACAGCCGGACTGTGCGGGGTGCAGGACGGCTGTTTGTTATTCCGTTCTGTATATTCTGCGCGGTGTGTAGAGAAAGGATGGAGAAATGAGACACTTAACGGAAATCAGATGGCACGGACGAGGTGGTCAGGGTGCCAAGACAGCGGCTCTGCTGCTGGCAGACGTGGCTTTTCAGGCAGGAAAGCATGTGCAGGGCTTCCCGGAGTACGGCCCCGAGAGAATGGGAGCACCAATCACGGCTTACGACCGTATCAGTGACAACGCAATCAGGGTTCACTCAAATATATATGAGCCGGACTTTGTGGCAGTGGTGGACGATACCCTGCTGCATTCCGTAGATGTCACTGCGGGATTGAAGGCGGATGGAGGCATCCTAATTAATACAGAAAAGACGGCGGGGGAAATTTTGCCTCTCATAAAGGATTATCCGGGAAAGGTATACATATTGAATGCGCATAAGGTCTGCATGGCTACATTGGGAAAATATTTTCCCAACACTCCTATGCTGGCGGCCATGGTGAAAATTTCCGGTGTCATGGAGACCGACGTGTTCCTGCGGGAAATGGAAAGTTCTCTCAAGCATAAATTCGCCAGAAAGCCGGAGGTACTGGACGGAAATATGAAAGCGTTGAAACTGGCGCTGGAGGAGGTAGTGGAATGTCGTTAAAAGCATCGGAAATAAACGAAAAAACAAAATGGCAGGATTTGACGGAGGGGCTTCAGATTTACGAGCCGGGTACATCAAAGCAGTTCTGCACCGGAGAATGGAGAACCCAGACACCTGTAGTAAACCGGGAAAAGTGTAAGCAATGTCTGCTTTGTGTCCCCTACTGCCCTGACAGTTGTATTCCCGTGAAGAATAATCAGAGGGAAGACTTCGACTATGACCACTGCAAGGGCTGCGGCATATGCGCCAAGGCATGTCCCTTCGGGGCCATTGAGATGAAAGACGGTAAAGGATGAAGATTCAAGTTAGTGTCTGTTACTGCGAGAGCTTGAGCGAAAGTATGCAGAACAAAGAAATGTGGTATACAGATGCTCATGGGTTTCAGATAGATTACGATATTATTTAACAAGGAGAAAAGAGATGTCTCAAAAAACACGTATGTCCGGTAACGAGGCGGTTGCCCATGCAATCAGGCAGATTAATCCCGATGTGATGCCGGCTTTTCCCATTACTCCTTCTACGGAGATTCCCCAGTTCGTGGCTTCCATGATTGCAAACGGGGAGATTGACACGGAATTTATCCCGGTGGAGAGTGAACACAGTGCCATGAGCGCTACTATGGGTGCTTCGGCGGCAGGTGCCAGAGCTATTACCGCTACCTCCTCCTGCGGTCTTGCTCTGATGTGGGAGATGCTGTATGTGGCAGCTTCCAGCCGTCTGCCCATTGTCATGGCATTGGTGAACAGGGGGCTGACCGGGCCGCTGAACATCAATGCGGAGCACTCAGACAGTATGGGTGCAAGAGATGCGGGCTGGATTCAGATTTATGCGGAGAATAATCAGGAGGTGTACGACAACTTTTTGCAGGCTCATCGCATTGCGGAGCACAAGAATGTGCATTTGCCTGTGATGATTTGTCAGGATGGCTTTATCACAAGCCATGCAGTGGAGAACATTACTCTGTGGGATGATGAACCTATCAGGAAGTTTGTGGGAGAGTACAATCCGGAGCACTATCTGTTAAAAGAAGACGAAGCCATGGCGGTTGGCCCTTATGCGGTTTCCAACTATTGCATGGAAGCAAAGAAGGCTCAGGCTCAGGCAATGATAAATGCAAAGCAGGTCATTTTGGACGTGGCGAAGGAATTTGAGGAGCTTACCGGGCAGCATTACGGCTTCTTTGAAGAGTATTGTCTGGAGGACGCGGAGTATGCCGTGGTGGCTGTAGGCTCCGTCTGCGGTACAGCCAAGGATGCCATTGATGCACTGAGAGCAAAGGGAGTTAAAGCGGGACTTTTGAAAGTGAGAGTATACCGTCCCTTCCCCGGGGAGGAGATGGCAAAGGCGTTGAAGCGATGCAAGGCTATCGGCATTATGGATCGGGCGGAGAGCTACAGCGGTAACGGCGGCCCTCTGGGCGCAGAACTGACAGCGGCTCTGTACCGGGAGAAAGTGACGGCGGAGACGGTAAATATCATGTATGGCCTCTCCGGGCGAGACGTCCGGGTGGAGGATGTGGAGGAGGTCTTCGACTGGCTGGAGAAAATGGCAGTGGGAGAACTGCGCTTTGACGTATATCCCTATTTAGGGCTGAGAGATTAGGACGGAGGTGAGGTGAAAGCATGGAACAGAAAGCATTTAATTTCAGGGAAATACAGGAGAGACAGGAGCGTCTGGCTCCGGGACACAGAATGTGTGCGGGCTGCGGAGGCTCCATTGCAGTGCGAAATGTGCTGAAAGCCCTTCATCCGGGGGACAAGGCGGTGGTGGGTAATGCCACGGGTTGTCTGGAGGTTTCCACTTACATGTACCCCTATACGGCATATGAGGACAGCTATATTCACAGCGCCTTTGAAAATGCAGGGGCTACCCTTTCCGGTGTGGAGACAGCGTATCATGTGCTGAGGAAGAAGGGGAAGATTTCCTCCGATTATAAATTTATCACCTTCGGCGGTGACGGCGGTACATACGATATCGGTCTGCAGTCTCTGTCCGGTGCCATGGAGAGAGGACATGACATGGTGTATGTCTGCTATGATAACGGTGCTTACATGAATACCGGTGTGCAGCGTTCCTCCGCAACTCCCATGTATGCCGACACCACCACAACCCCCAGCGGAAAGGTGTCCGACGGTAAGCCCCAGGCGAGAAAAGACCTAGCAGCAGTTATGGCGGCACATAACATTCCCTATGTTGCCCAGACTACCTTTATCGGGAACATGAAGGATTTGTACGTGAAATCGGAGAAAGCAATTTATACGCCGGGTCCGGCATTCCTGAATATCATGGCTCCCTGCCCCAGAGGCTGGAAGTATGATGCTCCCGATATCATCGAGATTTGTAAGCTTGCGGTGGAAACCTGCTACTGGCCTCTGTTTGAAGTAGTGGACGGAAAGTGGATTCTGAACTATAAGCCCAAGAATAAATTGCCGCTGGAGGATTTCCTGAGGAAGCAGGGGCGCTTCAAGCATCTGTTTGCACCGGGAAACGAACATCTTCTGG
>JAEDMI010000054.1 GCA_016303085.1 Acetatifactor sp. | reverse complement strand
GCCATCTGCAGACCGATACAGTTTATATGTTTTGGCATTGGTATCCGGCTGCGCCCATTTTAAGTCCACGGCACCTTTCTTATTGTTCGCTGTATAATTGTCAAAAGACCACAGGGTAAGTTCCACCCACTTCGCATAAAGTGTCACATCCTTCTCCGGAGTATATTCATCCCCGCCAAATCCCACCGGTTTAGTACATCCCGGATTCTCAAACCATCCTCCAAAGGACTGGCCCGGCTTTTTAGGTGTCGGCAGTGTAATGTTTTCCGCAACATAACAGGCCCGAAGCGTGTCTACGGCTCCGTCCGGTGCGCAAAACATATACTCACCATCCGTAAACCTTCCTGCAAAAGGCTGCACCATGCTCCATTCCGAGAAATGGTTTGTCCCGGTAACCGGCGCACAGACTGTCCCGCCGTTTGTCTCAAAGGAAACCGTAAACCCTGACGTGGGAGTCACAAAAGAAGCCTCGGGTACATATGTAGAACCATACGGCTTCGTGAGCGACATAATTTCCGGCTTACCCTGAAAGGCTCCTCCGTTCGGGTCTATCCGCAGGGTGTTTTCCGTCAGTTCCCACTGTGCATACAGGACAACCGTACCTTCTTCCGCATCCTCCGAGCCGTCCCAGTTCTCCGTGGTAAGGTTCAAAATCCGTGCCCCGTCTGCATAGAACGTCCCGCTGCCGTCCGGCTCCGTGTTCCAGCCTGCAAACCGGTAACCGATGCGGCTGTAGGCATTCAGGGTGAGTTTGGCCACCGGCGTAACCGTTTCCCCTTCATACATAGGATAATTATTATACATATGGATGCTTGGGGACATATATCCGCCATAGCCTCCTTCTCCGCCCTGAAAGCTCTCCCCGATGGGGTTGGCATCATAAACCACCCGGTAACGGTTATAGGAAACCTCCTTACAGTAATGCTCCGGGTGATATCCCTGCTCCAGGTTATTGCAGAAGGGGCACAGATAGTAGTAATCCATGCCGTCCTGCACATCGATGTACTCAATACTTTCCGCAGCTGCCCTGCTCATGTAAATCAGTCCATTGCTAACCGGTTCCCCGCAGTCCGCACAGTAGGCAATCCATCCGGAATAATGATTTTCCAGGCACTTATGGGTGCCGTAGTTTATTCCATGGTAATATCCGGCCGGGTAACCGTCATGAATACACTGCCCCTCTAACCACTCAACCTTCCAGTAACCCACGGGGATTTCCCCGGTTCGTTTTGCCGGGTAATAATGTTGCCCTGTCACCAGTGGAGGCAAGTTTGAATTTTCATTGAATTTCACCACATCTCCATAATCCCACATATCCGTTCCGTCTCCCATGGCACCCTTATCCCCTGCGTTGGTTGTCCATGCCATTCCATCCGGAGAAAAAGATACATAGGGGCTGTTATAAATGGTTTTATCTGCCGCTTCAGCCGTCAGCGCAGGTGCCAACAGTACCAAAAGTAACATTCCCATATATGGCCCTGCCGCCCGGGTCATGCATTGGATAATTCTCTTTCTGAACCTCAATCCTCCCACCTCCTTTGTAAAAAAGAAAAGTCCGAACTAAAAACCTCAACCGGTTTCTGCTCGGACTTCAATATCTGTTATATTTTTATGTTTTTCTATCCTGATATCAGCCAACCACCTGTGGGCGGTTGTTCCCTTTGCTTTTTTACGATAGTACCTCTCTGCCAGTTTCAAGGACTTTGAAAGATTTGCTTAATCATTCTTCCTGCACTGCTCCACAGTAACACTGCCCTTCTACCCAGACATGCGCTATATGTGCTCCACAAATGCGGCACGTACTATAGTCCCAAGAATATGGCTGATGTCCACATGGTTCATATGAATCTACATAAGAAAATCCACACTTCGTACAGGTATGAGTACAGGTAGCCGACGCTATGCAAGAAGGGCCACCTGCCCATACGGGTTCACCCCACTCATGCTCCTGATATGTCGTATCAGAATAGGCATTTAAGATATATCCGCAGTTTGCACAGATATCTACCAACCGATGGCGCTTTGTACAATTCCCAAGGTCTTCTTTTAACGGAAATTGCCACGCATAATTATGATCCGTCTTTGCAATGCTCTCTGTCCTGGTCTTTCCGCAGGAGGTGCAGGTATAGGTCATTACACCCTCGCTGGTGCAAGTGGCGGCCTTGGTCACCGTACCTCCGTCCCAGCTGCAGGTATGTACAGGCTCCGAAGAAGGTACCGGTGCCTGGGATTGCCCGGATGCAGGAGAAGGTGTTGCCGTGGCAGACGGTTTTTGCTCGGTTGACGTTGCGGGTGTAGAAGCGGGCTTACCGCCATCCGCCTGTTCTGTTTCCGAAGACTCCGCCGATTCAGGAGATTCTGTCTCCGGCGCTACACTTTCTTCCGGCTCAGGTGTCTCTTCCGGTTCAGGTGTCTCTTCCGGTTCAGGTGTCTCTTCCGGCTGCTCAAGATCTTCCGTAGACTCCTTGCTTTCGGACTCTTCGGGAACCTGCCCCTCCGCTAATACAACCGCCTCTTCGGATGCCGGCATTTCCTTTTCAATACCGGAACCTGTTGCGTTTCCGCAACCGGACAACATCAATATCACTGCAAACAGAAAAATAAAATTCTTTTTCATCTCCATCCCCATTTCTGAATCGTTTTTTACGTATAAGTATTTTTGAAAATACCGGTGCGTAAATATATATGCTGTTTACATATGCCTTATATTTATATAATCACGTTATACGCTTTTATCCTGTAATTTCAATATATTTTATCCGAAGGTTATTCTGTTTTCAATGTACATTGTAGTTTATCTGCATACCTTAACAACCCGCATCGCGCCCGAGGCTAATTCCGAGTAAAAACCAATGACGTCAGCCTTATCCAGATAAATATTAATCCGCTGTGCCGCCGCCACGGAATTTCCGCTTTCTATCCTGTTTCCGGTCTGGTCAAACACCTCTTTGACATAGACATTTTCCCAGATTAGCACGGCTTCTTTTTCTCCGGTTACACTGTAAATATGTATCCTGTCACCGGCCCTCAGCGTACCTCCCACTACCTGATACAAATCGTCTGCCTTAAGTCCGGCAACGACAGGTTCCTCCATTTTACCCAAAATATCGGTCATCTTCTCAAACATTCCCCCGGTCAACACCACACCGGGCTCAATGTCAAATTTTGCAGCCAGTCCCGAAAGCTGTTCCGGGTTGCGCAGAGCCCCGTCTGCTATACAGGAAATATCCAGTTCCTGCTCCCGGAAATACCTTTCGTAATTTTCTCCCGTGATTATCTGTCCCCTTGGAATTTCCTCTGCTGCCACATATACAGTCCCCTTTTCATATTTTGTCAACATACTTCTTTCCATCTGTAGCATCACCGTAAAAACAGCCACTGACGCTACCAGTGCTGCAATAATTCCCCCTGCCTTCCATCTGTCCGTAGAAAAAGATACTTTCGTTTTTCTCCTGTTTTTCATCTCATTTCTCCCTCCGCAATTGCTCTTTCAGCCATCCGGTCATACCGTTCGAACAGCCCGGACAATCAATCATTCCCACTCTTTACCACATCCACCAGTTTCCCCTTTCTCGCATCTGCCTCCAGCCCCAAAAAGCCTTTAATACGATAGGATATTTCACTGTAAATTCCCGTAGATTCTACCGGAATACCATTGGGCGCCTTCACCTGTCCTAACGTTCCTCTGTCAGTGCACATCGCTCCGCTCTCGTCAAAGCTGTAAATTGCCACATCATTTCCGCTGACATTGTAGACCGTAAACTTAACCACATGTACCGGACCCGAAATCAGGTTCTTATTTGCACACTCCCAGTTGTCATCCAACCCAAGGTTAGCTTTCATCGCCGTCATACAGCGTTCTCGGGCCATGTACGGCTCGTCTATTTGAATTTGATGGGAAATACCGTATTCTTCTATATCGATAACCGCTGCCGCAAGATTTGAGGCTGCCAGCGCATCCTCCATATATCGGGCAGAGCTGCGGATTACATCCATTTGCAGAAGAGCACAAAGCAGAATTCCCAGAAACAAAAGGAACCAAAAGCTGACTGTCCATCCGATTTGCCCGCTTTCAGTACTTTGCAGTAGACACCCTTTTTTCATCAATTTCATAGATTCCCCTCAGCTTTCCCCTTATTCGAAGTTCAATTGCTTCCCCATACCCTGCACGTTCCAGAGTGGATCCGTCCAGACTTATCTCCGTCACCCCGGCTTCCTCCAATTCCCGACACAATCCGATGCTGTCTGCCTCTGAAAGATAGCCTGCCGTTTCCATGCGTAAAATATATTTTCTGGCAATCTGATTTACCTCCGTCTTTTCTTCCAGCAGATATACATTGTCCATATAGGCCACCAGAAGCACCGTCATCAAAAGGATGCAGATACAGACTGCCGGAAAGTCGCCCACGTTCCCTGTCTCTTTTTTCACATTGTCACTCCTGTCAAAATTTGCTGCGCCTTTACAGTCATTGCCTCCACCAACGTCTTAATAAATGCGGTCAGACTGTCCTTCATCACCACGCACAAGAGGAGTGCTATAATACACAATCCTACCGTCACCAGAATCCCGTCGATTCCCGGCTCCTTCTTTACTGCCGCTTTCATCAGGCTTCTCCCCGCCTGATGGATTTTGTCCTTAATTACAAACCAACATCTTTTCATTTGTTATCTCTCCTTCCCTAAAACAATGTTGCCGCCCCGAACATATAGCTCACGCAGGCGTATACAACGAGCCCCAATACCACTGTCAGTACTCCAAGCTGACAAAATGTAATGCTTCTGTCAAGTGCTGCTTTTTTTCGCTCCAGCACCGTCTCCTCCATATCCTTAATCTGTTCTCCTATATCCCGGAGAAGTTCAATAGCCTGTCCCGATTCCAGCGCCTGAAAAATTGTAATACACAGGGAATCCACATAGCGGTTATCAAACTTTCCCTGAAACTTTTCCAGCGAATCATAAATATCCGCTTTCATGACAATGTCACCGGCCAGTTCCAAAAGCGCCTGTTTGAGCCGTTTATCCCGTGTGCTCCCGTAACATTCAGCCAAGGCATCCGTTATATAAATTCCTGCCCTGATTTGAATTTCCAATGCATGATACATTAATTTTAATTCCGGCAAAAGTTTCTCGTTGTCCCTTCGATTCAGATAACTAAGCATCCATACCGGAAGCCAGAACAGAAAAAAGAACGCAACAGCACCATACGCTGCACCTATTTTCATTCCTACATATAGTCCCGCCAATCCCACAACAATCCGAAGCACCAGAAAACGAACAGGTTCTACCCATTTCCCATAGTGAAAAGCAGCACCGTTTTTCTCAAGCCACCGTCTGCTTTTACGATAAAAGCTGCTTTCTCTGCCCCTTTTTAAAACCAGACCCTCAAGCTCTCTGTAAGCCGTCAGCAATCTTTTCTCCGCCAGCGGACTTTTCCGCAGAAGCCTCAATGCCAGAAACACCGAAAAAGCTGCCAGCCCCGACGCACATCTCAGCATGATACATATGTGTATTCTTTCCACTGTACCTCCTATTCTGCTCTGCCGATACTGCCTCGGAACCAGACAAAAATCACCAGTAAAACTGCCATGCCCAGTCTCCCGGGCAATGTTTCCGTCATCAAGTGTCTTATTCCGATTCCTGTCAGCTTTTCCACTGTCAAAAGAGCCACAAGCGACATCCCTGCCAAAATGGCAAGGCTAATCACAGCCTCCCGCATCATTCCTTTTCTTTCCCCTGAAATCCTCAGATATTCTCTGAGACTTCTGCGGCTGCTGTCCACCAGCACCGAAAAATCGGCACAATAGCGTATACTGATTTCCATATTTCTCACCAGTTCTTTAAACTTCGGATGCTCAATGCGTTCCGACATAAAACGAAGTGCCATTCCCACATCGCCTGTTGTTGCCGCCTCGTAACAGCATGTATCCAGAGCACTTCTCACCGGTTCCTCCATATATCTGCCAATCTGCTTAAAGACGGAAACAATTTCCCCTGAGGTTGTACTGTAGTTTCCCAGAAAGTCCAAAAGCTTTGTCAGGTTCTCCTCCGTTCTTCGCAGATTTCTCTCTCTGAGCTTTTTCAAGCCGTACCGCTCAAACAAGCCACACAGCAAGACAGTTGCTGCCGCTGTTGCAGCACTGCCGGCTGCTGTAACAGTCAAAAACAAGATTGCTCCCCCGGCAAGATTCCATGTTAACCACCGCTCCGCTGTCATACCGGGAAAACGATGCCTGATTCCGCTGTACTGCAGCTGCTGCTCCAGAGAATACCAAAGCGAGTGCTTTTCCTGAAGCTCCGACAGTTTCTGCCTGTCCGCCAGACTTCTCTGTCTGGAGGCGGCATCCATTCCCTCTCTTGTCCTTTTCAGAGATACCGATAGATACTCCAACGTTCCCATCTCATGAAACAACAGGAAAAATCCCAACAACAGCAAAAGAAACAGTAATATCTTCATTCTCCTTCCCTCCCGAAAATTTTCCTATAAATCAGTTTTTTACCGACCTCATCCCATCCTCTGCACTCAAAAATTTCTTTCACCTTATAGTGCTCCATAAAGACCAGCGTCTTAAAACAATCCAGCATTTTCATTAATTCATCCCTGGAATAGCGGCTTTTCCCCATACAGTAGTCCACCAGCTTATCCGGTGCTCTGTCCGCCGAAGGAGCATGAATGGTGGCTGCACATATCTGTCCCGTGTACGCGGCATTTAAGAGATAAATTGCTTCTGCTCCCTTGATTTCTCCGACAATAAAAAAGTCCACATCCATTGTCAGCCCGGCGATACTGATATGCTCCAAATCGTAGCTGACCTGCTGTTCTCCCGTTCCCGGCAGGGAATGTAAAAACATCATATCGGGATGCCTCCGCGTCGTCAGTTCATCTGCCTGCTGCGCCACCAATACTGCGCAGTCATCGGGAAGCGTCTCCTTCAACGCATTCAAAAGCGTTGTTTTGCCCGAGGAATTTCCGCCGCAGATAAGCATGGAGTTTTCCCGGAAGCGGCTTATCAGAAGCTCCGCCGTCTCTCGCTCCAGCATTTCCTGCTCAATTAATTCTTTCATCTGTGGGAAATTTTTCGGTATTTTTCTGATACATAGATAAGGTTCATTACATGTGTTAAGCAGAGGCATAGAAAGTGTAAACCTCAAAATAAAGTCGGGATGACTCTCATTGTCCGTAAATCTTTGAATTGCATTCAGATTAGATATATTTACCTGATTTTTTGTGGCAATGTATTCAACAAACTGCCTGTACTCTTTGCTTGAGGAAAAAGCCACACCGGCAGACATGCGTCTTCCTCTTCTTTTGATTCGTATTTTGTTATAACCCAACACCCGAATATCCGAAATCTGCTTGTCATCAATCAGTCCGGAAAGTCGGGAGTATCCGAAAATGTATTGCTCAAACTCTCTCAGAAGCTCCGCATCCTCCCGTTTAGTCCTGTGATAGTAAGTCTCTATATGCTGTAAAGCTTCCTTCAGAAAAGTTTCCTTTGACATCAGACCCTTTCTCATCTGCATCAGAGATTGCTGCTTTTGAAGCGTGTATTCCTCCACCAGCTGCTGCAAAAAGTCCTCGGGCGCACCATATTCAGTTTTGATTTCTTGTTCCTCCTTTCTTCGCAATACAAAAATACCGTGCACTGTACTTCTCACTGCGCAAAAAATTGTGATACCGGCTGATTCAGCCCAAAAATTACAAGATTTATTGATGTCGTAACCAGACGCGAACCTGATTTGGTTCGGTAATAGATAAACTACACCCTTTCAAAACAAATGTCAATACCTGAAATTATTTTGTTGTAGTTTTTCTGAAAAAATGATATGATAAGCGAAACAAGTTCGTGTTTATGAGTTTATGTATACTGTAAAAGAGAGGTATCCCTATGTTTATCCTATTGGCAGGCGGTCTGTTGGTTATTATAGTTGCCGTGGTTGTGGCAGTAGTGTCCGCAGTTACCTCAGCTGTAGCGGCGGAAACGGACGAAAGCGACGAATAAACGGTGGGGAAACAGCTCCTACGGAGCCGTTTCCCCGCTCTCTATTTTCGCCGCCAGCTCTTCCAGATACATCCAGCGGTTCATTTTTTCTTCCAACAGTTTTTCGGTGTTTTCTTTTTCCTTTGTCAATTCACCCAGCTTTACGAAATCATGAGAATATTGCAGAATATCCTCATCCAACCGGGAAATCTTTTCCTCCAGTGAAGCAATTTCCCCCTCAATGCTTTCATAATCCTTCTGCTCCTGATAGGAGAATTTCAACTTGCGCTTTTGACCGGATTTCCAACATTTTTGAGCATTTCCCTCTGCGGCACCATCGCTTCGCGTCCTACTTCCGCTTCCTGACGCCGTTGCACGCTCTGCCTCTTCTGTTCTCTTCCGATTTGCATAATCCGTGTAGCCGCCCTCGTGCTGTACTAACCTTCCGTCCTCTTCAAACGCAAAGATGCGCCGCACTGTCCTGTCCAGAAAATATCTGTCATGGGATACCACAATGACTACTCCCTGAAAGCTGTCCAGATAATCCTCCAGAATCCGCAGGGTTGCGATATCCAAATCATTGGTAGGCTCATCCAGAATAAGTACATTTGGAGCACCCATGAGAACCTTCAAAAGGTACAGTCTCCGGCGTTCACCGCCTGAAAGCTTGCCCAGAAGCCCATATTGTTCCTCTCCCGCAAACAGAAAACGTTCCAGCATTCGTGCCGCACTTACCTTACCCTCATCCGTGTCTACATACTCCGCTACATTCCGGATATAATCAATGACACGCATGTCATTTTCCATTTCCTCGCCGATTTCCTGGGCAAAGTAGCCGACTTTCACTGTCTGCCCAAGTTCCGCATACCCGCTGTCCGGCTGAATCTCACCGATAATGATTTTCATCAGAGTGGACTTCCCGCTGCCGTTTGGTCCCACAAAGCCGACCCGGTCATTTTTACCGAAAAGATAAGTAAAATCATCTATCAGGACACGCCCGTCATATGCCTTTCGGATATTGTTCAGTTCCACTGTGGTCCGGCCCAGTCTCGTAACGGCAGATGCCATCTCCACCTGTCCGTCCTTCTCCGGGGCCTTCCTATCCCTCAGTTCCTCAAACCGTTCCAGTCTGGCCTTCTGCTTTGTGGATCGGGCTCTGGCTCCCCGCATGACCCAAGCCAGTTCATTGCGCAGGATGCTTTGTCTCTTTCGCTCTCCCGCCTCCGCCATCTCCTCCCGCTCTGCCTTCAGTTCCAGATAACCTTCATAGTTGGCATTGTAGGAATAAATATTTCCCTTATCGATTTCAATGATGCGCGTTGTGACACTGTCCAGGAAATACCTGTCATGTGTCACCATAATCACGACACCTCTGCGCTTTTTCAGTGTGTCCTCCAGCCAGTCGCTCATCTCGTTGTCCAGATGATTGGTGGGCTCATCCAGTACAAGTATTTCAGCCGGGGAAAGTAATACCGACACCAGTGCCAGCCGTTTGCGCTGTCCTCCGGAAAGTTGTCCGACCGGTTCGTCAAAATTTGTTACCCCAAGTTTGGTCAACATAGACTTGGCATCCGCCTCTATATATCCCGCATTCATCTCCGAACGGTTGTCCCGCAGCACTGCCTCCAGCACAGTCTCCTTATCTCCAAACACAGGATTTTGCGGCAGGAAACGCACGATACAATGATTTGCCCTGATAATTTTGCCTTCATCCGGCTCCTCCAGTCCCGCAATCATTTTGAGCAGGGTAGATTTCCCCGTTCCGTTGATACCGATAATACCGGCCTTTTCGCCCTCCTGCAAAAAGAAGCTCGCTCCCGCAAATAGCTTTCTCTCCCCGTATGCCTTTGTAATGTTGTCCACCGTCAGAATATTCATGCTTAACCACCTTTTTTATTTCGGAACTTATTCTATCGGATTCAACCGGAAAATGCAAGTACAGCAAAAGGCAGGACAAATCAGCGATTTATCCTGCCGGAAAATTTTATAAGCCTGTAACTGCTTATTCACCATTTGCTTTTTTACTATTTGTTCATTACATTAAATTTCCACTTCCAGATGCATGACACTGCATGCGGGTGCAGTAAAGGACACCTTGTTACCGTTTACGGAAACAGCAGTGAAGTCCTGTGTATGTACCCTGTCCGGTTCCTCAAAGGTATTGTGTGCTGTCATAGCATCGGTGAGTACAGTTGCCTTGACCGCTTTTACAGGAGTCTCCGCAAAGATTGCTTCAATATCCGCGCTGTCGCTCAGTGACGCATTGGTCAGGGTTACATGAAGCTTTCCGTCCTTGCCCAGAGATACAGATTCGGACAAATCGGGAATCATAAAGCCTTCCTCCAGACCAATCTCCTTTGTCTCAACAGAAGATTCAACCAGTTCTGCATCCTGATGATACTTAAACAGATTAAATGCGTGCCAGGTAGGCGTCTTCAACATCTTCTCTCCGTCGGTGAGAATCACTGACTGCAGAACATTTACCATCTGGGCAATATTTGCCATCTTCACACGATCGCAATTCTTGTTGAACAGATTCAGGTTAATGCCTGCAACAAGAGCATCTCTCATGCTGCTCTGCTGATACAGGAAACCGGGGTTAGTGCCGGGTTCCACGTCACACCAAATACCCCACTCATCGATAATCATTCCGATTTTTTTCTCAGGGTCATACTGATCCATGATAGCGCCGTGCCCCTGAATCAGCTCCTTCATCTTCAGAGTAGACTTAATCGTTCTGTACCAGCTCTTCTCATCGAAATCTGTAGCGGAACCCTTGTGTCCCCAGTCCCCGGTAGGAATTGTATAATAGTGCAGGGACATACCGTTCATAAAGCCGCAGCCATGGTCAAAAGTGGTCTCCAGCACCTTGTCGGTCCAATGATAGTCCCCTGCGTTGGCACCGCAGGCAATCTTGGCGATTGGCTTATTCGCGTTATAATTGCGTACATAGGTCTGGTATCTGCGGTACATGTCTCCGTAAAATTCAGGTCTCATATTTCCGCCGCAGCCCCAGTTCTCGTTACCCACACCGAAATAATCCACAGTCCAGGGTTCCTCGTGACCGTTGGCTTTTCTCAAATCTGCCATGGGAGAAACACCCTCAAAGGTCATGTACTCCACCCACTCGCTCATCTCCTGAACAGTTCCGCTTCCTACATTGCCGTTGATATAGGTCTTACAGCCCAGCTGTCTGCACAGCTCCATAAACTCATGGGTTCCGAAGCTGTTATCCTCCACAACGCCGCCCCAATGGGTATTAATCATCTTCTTGCGGCTCTCCTTGGGACCGATACCGTCCTTCCAGTGATACTCATCCGCAAAGCAACCGCCGGGCCAACGCAGTACAGGCACCTGGATTTCCTTCAAAGCCTCCACCACATCTGTGCGCATGCCGTTTACGTTAGGGATGTCGGAGTTCTCTCCAACAAAAATTCCCTCATAGATACATCTACCCAGATGCTCGGAGAAATGTCCCTGCAGTTCGGGATTGATATGTCCTTTCTTCACATTGGGATTCACATAAAGTTTTGCCATAATTCTTGCCCTCTTCTCTTTATTTCATTTTGAAATGAAATATTAAACTTTTCTCTTTACATTTTCAGTCTATTCTATTATAGTTAAATTGTCAAATGAAATGATAACAGCAGTTTTCACAAAAATACTCGCACTTTTTGTAACTATTTATCAAAGTTTTATTTAGTTCATTTTATATCTAACTAATGGACAGAGAAATGAGGTCGCCATGCTCTATTTATCGACTCTGGAAGAAGCCCGGACAGTTATCAGGGCTCTGAGTGCCCCCATGCGAATGGAAATCATGAAAATTATATATAAGACACCCGGCGTCAGCATGAATTATCTTGCCAAGACATTGAAACTTACAAACAGCGCCGTCACCATGCATGTCAGCAAGCTTTCCGAAGCGGGCCTCGTGAAAACTCAGACTACCTCCGGAAAGAGGGGAACCATGAAGCTGGTCAGCCCCTGCCACGACCGCATTGTAATCGATATGATTTCGGAAAAGGAGACTGAACCCCGTCATATTTATGTGGACGATATCAAAATCGGCTACTTTACCGCCTGCAGCATCACCCCGACATGCGGACTCTCCACTCCGGAAAAGCTCATCGGTGCCCTGGATGACATTAAAGCCTTCACCTTCCCGGAGCATTTTGATGCCGGAATTCTCTGGTTTACCAGCGGATATGTAGAATACGGTCTGCCTAATCATTTGCAGGCAGGACAACATCTGAAAGAGCTTCAGATTTCCTTTGAGATATCCTCCGAATATCCCGGCTTCAACAAGGATTATCCTTCGGATATCCATTTTTCTCTGAACGGTACACCATTGGGCGTATGGGTGAGTCCCGGAGATTACGGAGACCGCAAGGGCCATATTTCCCCCGCCTGGTGGCCGGAAAGCCTGAATCAGTATGGGTTGCTGAAGACTCTGAT